>JAISVH010000146.1 GCA_031271685.1 Eubacterium sp.
AAAGAAGCTTAAAAACAATACCGCGATTAAATTCATTGATGATCCTCCTTTAGCTTCCCATGAACTTCCTCAACAGTCGTGCCGCTGAACAGCAGGATAAAATGCTCGATCATGAAGTAGGCCATAAACGCCATGCCTATCGGGATGCATATATTGGCGAATGTCATCGGGATTTGTGAGGGCTGGGAAAGCCGCTGTATGCTCATAATGGAAAAACGAACGCCATAGAAGCAAATAATTGAGGCAAAGCCCAGGATCACGGAGCTTTGAAAGATATCGAAGGCTTTGCCGGCGGGTTTGCCCTTGAACGGAGCCGTTATGACATCAATCGTGAAATGCTTGCCATAGCGCATGACAATGCCGGAACCCAGAAAAACAGCCCAAATGTACCCGAAGCGGGTGACTTCCTCCGCCCACATGAGCGTCTTAAAAAAGGGGAGCTCACGGGATGCAACGTTCGCGCAGACAGCAAGGAAAAAAACCACTACCGCAATTCCGCCGAAGAAATACTCTATTTTCTCTAAACAGTCACCTATCCGCACCGTCCGGAATACAACTCCTCCGTGGCACGGCTTTATTTTATTGCTCATTATATACCTCCTCTGCTTGCCTGCCGGATCGCCTTCAACGCTCCGGCAGGCTACAAGCGCGTGTTGCTGATTATGCAAGGGAACGGATCTTAGCCAGAATATCTTCTACGCCAAGCTCTTTCGCGACCTCGTCTTGAAGGGGCTGGATTTTTTCCATAAGAGGGGTGCGGTCGATTTCATGAACAGTAATCGAGCCCGCGTCCACCAGCTGCTTCAAAAAGTCCGCGTCAGTGTTCACCTGCAATTCGATTGCATACGGAACGGTTTCTTTGGCGGCCTGCATAATGGCGTCCACATATTCGGCGGGGAGTTTTGCGAGCGTGGCGTCGGACGCCCAAAGCTGTGTAATCAGCCATTGATGGTCAGTCATAACAAGATGCGGGGCAACCTCATAATGCTTGGATGCGGTGTAAGAGGAAACCGTGTTTTCGGCGGCGTCCATCATGCCGGTCTGAAGCGCTGTGTACACCTCGCTGAATGGGGTGGAGCCGGGGGCGGTTCCAAGCGCTGTCCAGACGCGGTTGTCCAGCTCCGAAGGCATGACGCGCACCTTGAGCCCCTGCATGTCCTCTATGGCGCCAATAGCTTTGTTAGCGTAAAGATGACGCGCACCGTTGCCCATGACATTAAGCAGCGTAAACCCCTGGTTCTTTTCTTTGACTATTGCTGAGTAGCGGTTGAATATCTCTTCGTCCGCGACTACCCGCTCGAGATGCTGCCGGTCGTTAAACATAAAGCAAACATTGACCAACCCCAACTCCGGCACCCTGGAAGCGGTATTCGACGCGTTTGCCATAAGTATGTCCAAGGTTCCCATTGAGAGGCTGTCAAGCATGGTAGCTTCGTCACCGAGCTGCGAGTTGGGGAATACCGTGATTTTAACAGCGCCGTTTGTCTTTTCGTTGACAAGCTTGGCGAAATACTCTACAGTACCGTTGAAAGGGTGATCTGGCGCCTGTGAATGCCCGGCTTTTAGCTCAATGACCTCGGTCTCCGGGACAGACGGCGGCGTCTCCTGAGAAGGGGCCGCCTCTTGCGCGGGAGCCTGTTCTTGCGCGGGGGCCGGCGATTCAGCCAGCTGCTTGCTGCGGTTGGAATCGCAGCCCGGAAGCAGGGCCACACACAGGGCGAGGCTGAGTACCATCAGCATAACACAGATTTTTTTCATTTTTCCATCCTCCATATTATATCTCAATAGCCAACAAATGCCTTTTGGTAAATTGTCGTTCAAATATATAATTATCGGACATTTTACCTGAGAGTTTTATAATTGTTGCCTATCGTGTTATAATTATAAAGAATTATTTTCACAGAGATGTGCTCAAAAGCACAATTAAAATAAAAATTGCGATGTACAATAATGTGTAAAATATGTGTAATTTGGAAAAGATAAACTCGAATATTATATCATGTTTCCACAAAGAGGAGAGCATATGCAGATTTATGATCCTATTGATATTATATCCAAAGGCCGCCTGTTTCACGGAATGGATAAGGACGAAATCCTTGGCTTTACACGCGACTTTCCACAACGGATTATTGAATATCAACACAATGATTGCATCATCACCAAGGATGAATCTCCCGAGGCAATCGGCATAGTTTTGGAAGGAACTCTGGGAATATATACCGACAGCTTTTACGGCGGGCATACCTTGATCGGCATAGGGGATCAGGATTATCTTTTCGGCTTCATAGCGAGGTTTTACAATGCCTCCAAATCCATAACGACGCTGTATTGCAGAAAAAGATGCAAGGTCGCCTATTTTAAGGTCAGCAGAGAAATGACAGCGCTGAGCTTTATAAAACAGGTCAACCCCAAGGTTTTATCTAATATTTATGCCATGCTGACAAAGCATATCGGCGACGATTTTGATCGCATGCACATTATAAGTTCCTCCTCTGTGCAGGTTCGCTTGGCAAGATATCTGTTATATTTAAACACCCGCACCGGCAAACTGAAATTTGATATTCTCTTTAACCGCACTGAGCTCGCGGATTTTTTGGGAGTATACCGGACATCACTGTCAAGAATTCTTAACGGCCTTTGCAAGGAACGTATAATTACCCTGAACAAAACGCGTGTAGAAATAATGGATTTGGACCGGCACATCCGCATTGAATTGGAAAGCTACAGAGAATAGCTTTGGAGGATTGTTATGCTGATTAAGGTCATAGTGGAAAACCAAACCGTCTTGCCCGCGCTGCGTGCGGTGCACGGGCTCAGCCTGTATATTGAAGCCGGCGGCCATAAAATACTTTTTGATGTAGGGCCGGACGATTCCATTTTACATAATGCCCCGATTATGGGAGTTGATCTTTCTGCTGTTGATATGCTGCTGCTTTCCCACGCACATTTCGACCACACGGGAGCGCTGGGTTTATTCCTTGAACAAAACAAAAAAGCTCCGGTTTACGGAGCCAAAAAAATAATTGGTCAGTATTATGCCGAATCAGAAAACTCTCTGGAGTATATCGGCCTACCCGAAGAGTTAAAGAATAACGACCGTTTATTGCTTATCGAAAAGTATCAGAAAATATGCGAGGGGCTGGAGCTGTTTTGTCTTGACATGACGCCCGGACGCTATCCTACACAGGCAAACAATGCGTTGCGGGAATTATGTGAAGATAGATATATGCCCGACCGCTTTATGCATGAGCAGAGCCTGCTCGTTGCTGAAGGAGACAGGCGTTTCCTATTTACAGGGTGTGCGCATGGAGGCATTTGCAATATAATTCAAAAGGCAGAAGTATTGTCCGACGGTTATGTTGATTGGGTGATTGGCGGATTTCATCTGCACAATCCTCAAAGCGGGACGATGGAGGACGAAAATCTCATAAGAACGATTGCGGATGAGTTGGCTGACCGTCCAACCAGATATTTGACATGCCATTGCACCGGCTATGGCGCTTACCAAGTTTTGAAAGAAGTGTTAGGAGATAATATAGAATATATTTCTGCAGGCTATACCACTATACTGAGCTTGCAACCCTCCTGAATCTTCTTGCATTTATGGAGGGTCGATGCAAGCGAGACGATTGCCTCTTCAAGCTCCTGTTTCGTGTATTGGCTCATACACCACACCCCGCATACTATTTATGAAATCATTCTATCACAAACACCGACAAAATACCAACGGTTTCCT
>JAISVH010000066.1 GCA_031271685.1 Eubacterium sp.
CTTCACTTGCGAATCTCACTAGCCTCCTCGCTATATAAAGCGGATCTTCTCCACCCTCAAGCATTCTTGACAACCAATATATGGCCGCTTGAATATCGCTGTTTCTCATAGATTTGTGAAGCGCGGAAATAAGATTAAAATGTTCTTCCCCGTTTTTATCATATAACAAAGACCGCTTATTTATACACTGCTCAAGCGTTTCTCTCGTGACAATGCTCTTGCCGTTTTTTATATCGGCGTTAAGTATTGCCATTTCAAGGATATTAAGAGCAGTACGTGCGTCTCCGTTGGCAAACACCGCTATCATTTTAAGCATTTCCCCGCTAATTTCAAGCTCAACATTTCCAAACCCCTTAGGATTTTTCAAAGCGCTGTTAAGCATATCAAAAAGTTCTTCCTCACTTAGCATATTAAGGACAAAAACTTTACAGCGCGAAAGCAGCGCCGAATTTATCTCAAACGATGGGTTTTCAGTGGTTGCACCTATCAGGATAATACTGCCCTTTTCAACAAACGGCAAAAACGCGTCTTGCTGCGCCTTATTAAACCTATGTATCTCGTCTATAAACAATATGGTCTTCCCGCCCATCAGGCGCGACTGCTCAGCGCGAGACATCACCTCGCGTATTTCTTTTATTCCACTGGTGACCGCGCTGAAGTCAACGAATTCAGATTGTGTCTTTTCGGCGATTATCCGCGCTAAAGTTGTTTTACCAACTCCGGGCGGACCCCAAAAGATCATTGACGAAATCTTGTCACTCTCAATTATTTGCCTAAGTATTTTCCCCGGCCCCAATAAATGGCGCTGTCCCACATACTCATCCAGAGTACCCGGGCGCAGCCTGCTCGCCAACGGAGCGCCGGCAAAAACGTCATTGTCAAAAAATGTTTGCTGCATATTGCCTCTTTTTATATCTAACCAAACCTGTCCCCTTTATTTGATCACAAACATATTCTATAAAATCAACTGTTGTTGACATATTATCACCTATCAAACAAATATAGTTTATTTTCAATCTAAAGCGTGTCCGCACAAACAAATTTGTGTAAACACACTCCATAGTGATTTATTACTAAGGCAATACCGCACAGATCTGGCATGCAAAGCACTCCAGATCTGTGCGGTATTGCCTTAACTTAATTTGCTATAGTTTTCTATAAAACTTATTTTTGAGCTGTCCGGCTCATGTGGAACGCCGAACTTTTTGGCATATCCGACCAACACGGATACTCCGAATTCAAATCCGATTTCAAAGCCGGCTCTTTGCTTAAATGTATCGCCGTTTTTACTCTCAAAAGGAATCCTTGCCATGCCGCATATAACGCTTCCTAATCCCAAAGATGCCGCGGCAATCGATATATTCTCGCTTACTATTCCGGTGTCGATTTCAGCTCCACTCTGTTGTAGAATCAAAAACATGCAAGGCGCGTTATAAAATAACCTGCCACCCCGATCCATAAACCGCTCATACACCGATTTATCCCCCGCTTCCGACAAAACGTGCATTCCTTCAATATCCATCTCTCCAATAAATTCTTTATCAATAATTACCTTTATCCTCCATGGCTGACGATTCAAGGCGCTAGGCGACTGAACGGCAGCCAAAGCTATTTTTTCAAGCTTTTCCATTTCAGGCAAACGATCGTCAAACGCACGGCAAGAAAACCTTTCGGCTATAATTTTTAAAGTTTCATTCATACAAAATGCTCCTTTTATTAAAATTATATGTTAAGTTTTATAGTTAAGTCAACACCGCACAACTCACGCCTATCGGCCTGACGAGCAAATCACTTGTGTATTTCTCGCCAAACTTCGTTAATTTCGCCTTAAATATCAACAACGGATATTCGCGGCAAAATTACCTAATTTGACGAAAAATCTTACTGCGCACTTTGCACGTCAGAGCTAGTTTGTATTACTTTAATTTTACCATATTGGTTCTATTATGTCAAGGCAACAACTCTTAAACTTGCAACTAATATACTAATTGCAAAAAAATTGTAAAACATACTCCAATTGTGTTGACGAGATTACTAGTATATGTTATAATTCTTATATCGCAATAATCTTTTTTTGACATTTTTAAGGGGGATAATTAATGAAAAATTTAAAAGTATCATCTAAGCTTATCATTGGGTTTCTTATCATTGCGGCCCTTAGTATTGTAGTAGGTGGCGCGGGAATAATAGGCCTAAGCTCTATGGCGGAAGGCGCGATTGATATGTATGAAAGCAAAGCGTCTCCATTAGAATATCTAGTGATCTCATCAGAATATTTTCAGCGACTGCGCGTTCAGATCCGCAACGCAATTATTTATACAGGCGATCAAGCTCAACTAGACACGATTGAAGATGATATCTATACGCGCTTCGAAACATTCGAGTCGTCAATGGACAATTACTTCCCAACCATTCTCACCGATGAGGGCAAAGCGCTACAAAGCGAGATAATGGAGCAGTATGACAACGTTATGAAGCCGGGTATATTATTTGTGCTCGAAGGCGCTCGCCAAGGTAAAACAACTGCAGAGTTGATGTCAGACTTATCGGAAACGATCCAAGCGGCTGACATAATCGCCGCTAATATAGACGGGCTCACAACTCTGCGCATGAAAGTCATGCAAGACGCTAACGATGCAAATTTAGAGCTTGAACGTATTCTGCTTTTAGTAATAATTGGAGTAATAATAGTCGCCTTAATCGTTTCAGTTTTGCTTGCGTTATACATATCCGGTCTTATCAGCAAGCCTATTAAAGTGTTGACGCGATTTATGAAAAAAGCGGGGACTTCCGGTGATATAACCTTACAAGAAGAGGATGCCAAATACATCAAAATCTACGGGACGATAAAAGACGAGATAGGAGATTGCATTACTTCCACGGCGAGATTTGTAAAACACATATCCAATATTGCCATATCTCTCGGAACCGTATCCGGCGGAGATCTTTCAGAGGATATCCACGCCTTATCACAAGACGACGTTATGGGTCTTTCTCTCACAAAAATGAATGACAGCCTTAACAATATGTTTGGTGAAGTTCACACATCCACTTCCCAAGTATCCGGCGCAGCGAAACAGATAGCCGATGCCGCGCAGACATTGGCTCAAGGATCCACCGAGCAGGCTGCGACCGTAGAACAGCTTTCAAGCTCGATCACACTAATCG
>JAISVH010000114.1 GCA_031271685.1 Eubacterium sp.
ACAGGAGCACAGAAGGAACGTAATCCCCAACACAATGAATATGATTTTGAATTTTTTCATTTTTATTTCCTCCAATTTTTTTATTTGCCGGACGCGCCCCCGAAAGGACACGCCCTTGAAATGCGTATTATTTTTGATAAATTGTATAGGTTTTGCTTGAATTAACAAGTTCCATTGGATGCACCGCTGAAAGGTAAGCGGCCGTATCTAAATTAATCTGAAATAGATCTAAATACGCCGCATATACAAGCTGCGAGCAATAAAATTTATTTCTTGTCCATTTATTTACATAATTCCAATTGTAAGGTTTCCCAATTTTTGCATAAGCGTAATTTGCGGCCCGACTGTCCTGCGCCGCCGTTGTGCCGTACGTGGTCACGCCATAACAACTTTTTTTACTTCTGTTCCAGTTATTTACCCCTGTCGTAACGCCTCCTGACAGAGATTCAACAACCGTATTAGTCGTCCAAATAATAGCCGCATGTCCTGTAGGTATCAGTCCCTTATATTTGTCTGCGGTAACTAAAATTACACCCTTGCGGCGAGGATATGCTCCAAAAGAATTTGCTGCGTCTACGGCCGCAGTATTGGCTTGTTTAAGTATTTGGCCGGGATTGATCGCATTGCCGGTTTTGTCAGCATATACCGGCAATTTATTCGCGTCAATTATAAGCTCCTCCGCTGTAGCGTCGTCAAAAGTAAATTGTTGATTCGATTGCTGGATACCGTCGATGTCATATTCCGAATCGGAAACCGACTTATATTTTTGGCTTAAATCCTCGTCGGCCATGACGGATAAAGAAGAACATAAAACCATAACTACAGTACAAATGATTGCGGAAGTACGCAAAAATGTTTTTTTCATAAAAACACGTCCTTTCTAAAAATAATTTTTGATTTTTTATTTTTTCGGTTATTTTTTATAACGGTAAGTTTTTAATAAAGCTTACAGAAGTATGTAGTTCATTGGAATCACCCCCTTTTATTTGTCACTTCAATGCTTTTTGAATTTATCCATGTCTTGCGGAACCTTCGGCTGATGGAAGAACATCATACAGGCGCTGTTCATGGAAAGAACGCCCGCAAATAATGCCAGTGAAGCCGTCACCCAGCCCGCTTTGATCAAGATTTTTTTAAAAATTTTCATATAACTTCTCCTTTCTTGCGTTGAATTGATGGCTATTTGCCAATATATAGCTCCTTATCCGGGCAGCCGCAAGGGAACATGCAACGGACAGAACACCAAGGGATATACAAAAAATAAAAATATTTGTTTTGAAACATACAATCAACGGTATTATAACGGCCGCGTATATTAAAACGGCAATCCTGCTTCTGCGGCGATAAAACAATTTCTCGGATGCGCTAAGCGGTTTGTTATGATCCTCTGCCGGTGAAAACAAAAAAATGATAAAAAACGAAACAAGGATACACATAATATTTATAATCATACGCAATTCCATTGGAACAAAAGTAATAGCTGTGAGAAAAACAAAGTATATTCCCATTAAAATCAACAGGCAGCGAAAATGCGTTTTAGCATGATAACCGCCGGCTAAACCGCGTATTGGGATGAAACCAATTAAAAAGCAAACAGTTTCCCGCGGTTTTCCTGTTGTAAAGGTCGCCGCGAACAAGATAATCAAATTCAATACCGTTGCAAGCAGTATTTCAAAGCTGTATGTATAAATTTCTTTTTCTTCTTTTTCAATGAGATGGTATCGCATAAGAATCAATGAAATTTTTTTGGCGCATGCGCATAATGAAATCAATCCGTTCCCCCCTTTATTTCTTTTATGAAATATACCATAGCACTTCCGTTTTTTCCGCGCAATAGATTTTGCATAAGTGCGGCGTTATATGTCCTAAGTGTAGATATAAAAGCAAATTTCCACGATTCTTGCATACAAAACAGATGTATGGTATACTAAGATACGTTTTAGGTCGCTCTAAATTCTTGGGGGCATTTATACACTTATTCACAGGGGAGGAGTAAGTTTGAAACAAAAAGATAATCAACCGCCCTAAAAACGGGCACAGCAAAGCAGACCGTCCGAAGGCGGTCAAAAAAAAACGGTAAGAGGTTACGCCGGAGCAGCGGGAGGGTAATCGTCCTTGATGATAACCCCCCTTGTACGCAGGATATTAAGAGCTTGCGCCGAAGTGATTGTCTTTGGCAGACAGTCGGGACGTTCAGTAGAAACAAAGTAGCCGTCAGCAGAGTAGGGTTCGCATTTAGACAGTACGTTCCAGATAGCGGTCAGGAGCATACGGCAGATGACGATAATGGCTTTTTTGTGACCGCGGCGTGCTTTGAGCCTGCGGTAACGCTCTTTAAATTCAGGGTATTTGTCGGATTTAACGATAGCGTTGGCAATCTGAACCAAAAGCGGCTTGATGTAGACCCCGGCACGGGAGATACGGGTGGATTTGCGTTTGCCGCCGCTTGAATCATTGCGCGGACAGCAGCCCGCCCAGGAGCTTAGATTTTTCGCCGTTGGAAACACGGACATATCCCCGCCGATTTCCGAAATGAGCGCAATAGCGGTCATGGGATCGGAGGAAAAGCCCGGAACGGTACGAATAAAATCCAAAGCCGCTTGATAAGGCGCGGCAAGACGCAGGATTTCAACTTCAATATTTTGCTTATGAGTTTTGACTTCATCAATATGATTTAAAATTTCCCGCAGCTTGGCGGCTTGTTCAAGGGAGATAGAGCCGTCAACAGCAGCTTGAATCTCTTCGATGGGTGTCTTGCATCGACCGTCCACAAAAGGTGCAACGTCAAATTTTTCGCCCGGATGGTCGAGAATGTATTTGGTAATAGACATAGCCGATTTGCCAAACACATCGGAAAAGACATCGTCGAGTTTCAGGTTGGAAACGGTCAGGCAATTCTGCGCCCGGTTCTTCTCACCGGTCAAAATGTTGGTCAGCTTGAACCGATTGCGCATCAGGTCGCGGAGGTGGCGAATGTCAGCCGGAGGGATAAAGCTCGGCTTGATCATATCGCACATAAAAAGATCGCAAATAAATTTAGCGTCTTTTCGGTCGGTTTTGTTGCCCCTCTGCGGCTTGGTGTACTTCGGGTGAGCCAGCGTGACCCAGCAGGTTTTCTCAAGGATATTGAACACGGGAATCCAGTATTTCCCTGACGATTCCATGCAGACTTCTTTACAGCCATGCTTTGCAAGCCAGTCTGACAGATCACGCAATCCTCTTGAAAATGAGGAAAACCTTGATTCCTGGTAATCTGTCCGACCATTCGTGTCGGTTATGCCGATACAGGCATAGATCCAGGTTTTGTGAACATCCAGTCCACAGCAGTTTTTGCGAAAGATTTTGAACATTAGCAGTCCTCCAAAAATTATTTGGAGTAATCGGCAGGGACTGGTCATCCGGCAAAATCGAGTCGATTTGTAAGAGATAAGTTTACGGGCTACGGTTTGCGCCATTCGTTGATGCCTTTACGGACGACCGACACCATATAAAAATGCG
>JAISVH010000132.1 GCA_031271685.1 Eubacterium sp.
GAACTTGGACATCTTGAAATGATCGGTTCAATCGTGAGACAGCTTACCAAAGGGGAGGGCGCAAAATCTTTTGACCGATACGGCGCAGGAGCATATTATGTTGACCATGCCAACTCAATATATCCTGCAAGCGCAAGCGGAAGTCCATGGAATTCGGCAGGGATGCAGAGCAAGGGCGATCCCATAGCCGACTTAATGGAAGATATGGCGGCAGAGGGGGCGACTATGTATTGACAACGACATTCTTAAAAATTCCAATAAATCTCTACAGGCAATTCGCGCGTTTCAGGATCTCTTCGCGCCACAAAAATACTGCTGATCAAGACATCCACATGTTCACGGGTGAGTTTTGAAACATCAAGATATTTTTCCAGGAGCACGGATTTATCGTTTGAAGCCCTAAGACGTTCCTCAAGTAAGCCTATCTCTTCCTTCTCCTGTTTTATCAATCTTTCCAATCTGCTTTTTTCATCATAAAATTCTTTTGAAAAACTGACAAAATCATCTTCTGTGATTATTTCACGCGATTTATCAAGGTATAAATCCCTTATTGCTTTGGAACAATCATCAAAGTGTTTTTTATACGCTTGAAGTTTATTTTGAGATTTATCAATATTTGACTGGGTTTTTGTATTAAATTCAAGTTTCTTGGCAAGAGCCGACTTATTTAGATACTCCTGAATCAATCTTCTTAACTCGGCAAGCACCACCTCCTCCAGTTCAAGTTGAGGAACAAACGCGCCTATACAGGAATCCTTTGAAACATGTTTAGTGCCGCATTTAAGATAGTGGCGGTCGTGATTTTTAGAAGAAAGCATTGTATAGCCGCAGTACATGCACTTTACTTTTTTAGCAAATAACCCGATTTTACCGGTATTGAAAAAGGGTTTCGACTTCAGTTTTATCAATTCCTGTACTCTGTTCCAGAGTTCTTGGTCTATTATCGGTTCGTGCGTATCCTTGACAACGACCCATTCGTCTTTAGGGCAGGGTTTGTTAATTTTGGATTTGTATGACACGCTCTTATATCGTCCTTGAACCATATTGCCTATATACATTTCGTTAATAAGCATGTCCGAGATAGCAAAGTATTTCCATAGAGTGCTGTTTTTGCTTTTAGCCTGACAGTACCTTAAGCCCTTCCTGCGCTTGTATTCCGTCGGATTTGGTATTCCCCTGTCGTTCAACATACGGGCTATGGCTGATTTCCCATAACCTTGAGCAAACAGATTAAACACCTCCCGAACCACTTCGGCCGCCTCATCGTCTATAATCAAATGCCCTTTTTGTTCAGGGTTTTTCATATATCCATACAGAGCAAACGATCCGATATGTATGCCGCCCTCTTTTTTCGCTTTAAACACACTTTTGATGTTTTCCGATAGGTCCTCAAGATACCATTCGTTGACAAGTCCGTTGATTTGACGGGATTTTTTATTGCCTTTCACCGCCGTGTCAGCGTTATCTACAACGCTTATAAACCGAATCCCCCATATCGGAAATAAATCATGTATGTATTTTTCTACCAGTTCTAATTCGCGAGTAAAGCGGGATTGGCTTTTGCACAGAATAATATCAAACTTATGTGCCTGAGCGCCAGAGAGTAATTTATTGAAATCAGGACGGTTTCTGTCAGCTCCCGTATAATCGTCGTCACTGTAAATATTATATATCTCCCAATCACGCTCGACAGCATATTTAACGAGCATTGATTTTTGGTTTTGAATGCTCTCGCTATCATCGTTATCTGACCGTTTATTCCTATCCTCCTCACTTAATCTACAATATATCGCAACTTTCACACTCGTTTTTATCCTCCTTTCAAAAGGACTGATAAAAACAAACCAACTACAAAGCTGATTATAGCATTATGCAGTTGGTTTGTCAATCGACCAGATTAGGGATTATGCGAATTTTGTTCTAAACGTTTGATTATTTCCGCCCATCTATCTGTAAAATCTTTTACTATTCCTTCTTTTTTTTCATTTTTAAAGACACTCTTGCATGAGATTTTAGGTTTGGCGTTTGTCATGAAACCACCTCAATTGATATTATGAAATTTATGTTTGGTTTATTCTTTTGCGCATAACAATTTATAGACAGCTTATAAATTTTTAATTTCCGATATAGTTAAGTGAAGGGGTATTTATAAATCTCCCTGTGAACCTTCGTCCTTAGAATTTTTTGAGACGAAAACTCGTTGTCCCAAATTATAGCTTCCGTTAGCGGCTAAACTTATAATAACACCATTAAAAATTGTTAATACGGCGCTTTCTAAATTTAGAACTCCGGTAAAGAACTGAGCTGGGTATAATACAACAAGCGTTAAAACATAGCTCCATACTTGTGTCGGAATACTCTTTATAAAATTCAAGCCTTTGGTAAACTGTGTCAGCATCATCACAGCCGCTAAAGATCCTCCGTATGTAACCAGGATGTCCCAAGTTAAGAATTCAGTCATTTGTAATCATACCTTTCTTCAAAATATAAAAATACTTTTTATGCGAGGGAGTTTTGACTTAGATTTTCTATTTCATCCGTCAGCGTCCTAACTTCCGCCCTCCATTCTTCTCGTATTTCTTTAAGCCCGGTTGCGGCGTATTCCGCCTGGGTAATTATGCCCTCCGCCAGCTGAGTGACTTTATAATCTGTGTCGTCAAGATTTTGTTGATATTTTGTTAGAAGCGCGATCAATTCGTCTATTTTACGCGAGGCAATATTAAAAAATGTTCCGGTGTCTTCGTCATATGCCCATCCTTCCGGCGGAACGGGTTTAATAAATCTTTCATCTTCCGTTTTCGTTTCGTCGAATCCCCAATCCTGAAACACATAATCGGGAGTTTCAACGATAATTATATCCGACGAATAATGGCTTTTGGCGTCGTTTAAATCATGGTATAACGCGGTCATATCGAAATGGCATCTGCCGTTTAAAATTTGAAATAACTTCATTAATAGTCACCCCGCTTTTCCCAATACTGGATTATACAAACCCCGTCTTTTTGATTGCTGTAAATTCCATTATGGTTTCCTGTGCCGCCGCAGCCGTAGTTATCGGAGCCGTACCCGCCGCCTCCTCCGCCGGCGGAATCACCCGTAAAGCCATTAACGGCTATGCCTCCCGAAAAACCGTTGCCGCCGTAACCGCCGCCTCCTCCGCCGCGGTCTCCGTTAGCGTTACCGCCGTTGCCTCCGTAACCGCCGCCTCCGCCTCCGGCGCAATACCAGTCATTGCGTAGCGACCCATTTCCTCCGTTGCCGCCGTAACCGCCTCCGCCTCCGCCCGAAGAAGCGCGAGCGCCCGCCGGGCCTTTTGAGCCTCCCAAACCATATCCAACAAAATCAAGGCTTAAACCGGTAGTATCAGTCCCCGGCTCGCCATTTTGATTCACATTTCCGCCCTTTCCTCCATAGACGCCCCCGGCTCCGCCCTGCCCGCTGGTGTAACCGCCGCCGCCTCCTCCTCCATAAGTGCCGCCCGTACCTCCGGTGCCGTTCATACTTCCGCCGCCGCCGCCATATGAGGCGTTTCCGCCTTTTCCATAATTACCCGCACCGCCGCCTGTTCCGCCGTCGCCGCCGTTGCTGCCGCTCCCGCCGTTTCCCCCGTTGGCCGTGAGTAATGTTCCAAAGCTGGAAGGACCACCGTTACCGCCATTGCCATTGTCGGGAGATACGCCCGCGGCGCCTATAGTAACCGGTATTACAGAATTTACCTCAGGATAAAGCACACTCGCAACCATGTGACCGCCGCCGCCGCCGCCGCTTTGGTCTGTATCCGATGTACCAACTCTGCCGGCTCCGCCGCCGCCCAATAATCTAACAGATATACCCTTATTTTTGTCATAAACAGGCACTTTCCATTGCTGAGTGGCGGTTATAATAACTGTTCTGTAAACCGGCGGCATATTGTCAGGAGAGTAAACCTCCGCGCCGTCTCCGGTATAAATCCGCTCCGCGTAAAGTTCACCCGAATTATATCGCGGGTTATCGACCGAGCCGCTGTAAACTTCAAGACTACCATTTTGTATTCGGGCGTTTCCGTCTATTTTTGCTTTGAGATTTGCGTCGTATCCATTTGTAAAAATGCCCTTATCAGCATATAGGTAGCCTTCATATATTCTGGTTTTAACTATTCCGTTTCCGTCGAAGGTAACTTCAAAATTCGGACCCGACGAACCACCAACTCCGGTTTTACTTACTGTAAATTTTTCGGCGTGGACTAAAAAATTAAGAAATGATGTAATTTTTGTTGAAGCAATTTTTAAAACGTTTATTTTTCCAAGAAACCATTCAAAACCCTTAACCGCTATAGCGGTTAGCTTGCTGCCAGTCCACCAAAGCCCCACTGTTTCGACTTGATCGCCTTCAAGCACGTCTTTAGGATTAACCCCGTTTACATACATGAACGCTTCATTGTCTGCTGTATTTAAGTTCAATTTATTACCGCTTGATATTGTGACATCGTTACTTGAGGTCAGACAAAAGCTTGATGATGTGCTTCCGCCGGTTTTATCGAGCTTTTCTACCAATTTATAATCTGTATTGCGCTCTAAGTCGGTTAGCTCTTCCTGTAATTTTCCAATTTCCTCTTCCGTGTGTTCAAGCTCATTATTAAAATTAGCTAACGTTCGCCCCAGCTCATCGGCGGTCGCGTAATAATTAGCCGGTTGGTTATTTAGTCTTGCGCTATCCGCTGCGGTATCGGTTTTATCAAGCTTCTGTGTTAATTTGCCGGCTGTATTTTGCTCTATGTCTGATAATTTATCCTGAAGTGTTTTAATTTTTGAATCGGAATCATTATTAACCGAGCCTATCCTATCGGAAAGGGCACAAGCGCGTTCGTTCAATAAGTTTTCGGCAGCTTGGGCTCTGTTATTTTCAGCTTCAAGTTCACTTTTTAGTGCAATATTTGGTTTGTCGGTTAAATATATCGGATCGTTCTCTGTCTGTATACCGCCGATTGACGATAATTGGGTTAAATCATGTAAATCACCGTTTGCGTCATAAAAGACACCATTAAAAGGAGTCATATAAGACGGTATTTCTTTCGGATCAATTGGTTGTTTGGTTAATAAATCAATTAGGTTTCCCGAAGAGTCATAATAAAACCCACCAAATGGAGATTGGTTAGACATGGCTTTCCTCCTTTTTATGCACCGTTTTTGTTACCGGGAGTTTATCTACTCCTTCCATAAGACGTGTTATTGTTCCGTTTCCTCCAATGGCTTGATATGGTTCATATAAATATACGTGCAAGTTCTCGAGTTCGTCGGCCGTAATAGAGCCTCTCTCTATAAAATGCATACATAAATATAAAAGTCTGTCGTGTGCGAGGCCTTTCAGCATAATCATGCGAACGTCTTTTTTGTCAGTACGCTTTTGTAAGAATGACCAAAAACCTCCGGAAGCCGCTAAAGCTGAGCCGATTGCGATGATAATCGTTAGTATGTTGTCGTCCATGAAATTTTCTCCCAACGTGTAATTCATATGTATTATTTAATAATACGGCAGCAGAAGACCGTCACCGATGCCGCGATAGCGCTTGCCGTTTAATAAAACTACCGAGCCGCTTTGAATGAGTATGCTGCCGCTGTCATAGCTGTTATTAATGTAAATAGCTTCAACCTGACATATTGGAAAAGAACCCGACGTTATCAGCCCCGCGACTAAAACGGTTGTATTTTGATTATCTGTGTCGAAGAATAAATTATCTTTTTGTAGTATAAAATTCCCGTTCGCCGGGGCGTAAATCTTATTCGGACTCTCATCAGCAGCGCCAAGCAAGATAGAGGCGGTAGTCAAATCCGTTACCGGGCTTATTATATTTACGGGCTTCGTAAAATAAAACGGGGATACCGCAGGGATCGACTTTGTATAATTGCTAGTGTATACCGAAAAATGGACAGTGCCTTTATCGCTGACGACTATCTCCAGTCCGGCTGTTATTCTATATTGAGCGCTTCCGACGTTTACAGCAGTTGAGTTTAATTCTGATTTTCTAACTGCTCTGTTTCCATAAAATCCCGACATTATTTGTTGATCAATATACGCCGCAGGATCAGACGAAGGTTCCCAGCCTAAAAGAAACTCAAGTGTGGCGCCAAAAGTTGTTTGTGCCGTCATATAACCGCGGCCATAATACATGGGTCTCGAATAAGTAATATCTCCAATAGTTGTAATGAATGGAATGTTATCCAATAGCCATATTTTTAAAGCGGTTAAATAGTCAATTGTGGCTGTTTGATAATAGTCATTTTGCGTTTTATCCTGCACTCCGCTGTCATATTCAAAATTATAAACCATATCAGCCTCCCACTAATAATACGGCGCTAAAACGCCGTTTGCAACGCTTCTGTATCGCAAACCGTTCAGCAAAACTTTAGAGCCGGGAGTGATCGAAATTGTCCCATTCGCGTAACTCGTATTTATATAGATCACTTCTGTGGTACAAATAGGGTTATTTCCGCTGGTTATTAAATTGGTCGTCAATACAATAACACTTCCGTCTTTAAAATAAGAAAACGGGTTTTGACGTAAAGTCAACGTAGACGAAACACTCGAATAAATTGTTGCGCCTACTCCAAATAATACGGTACTTTTGGTAGCGCCTTGAGAATTTGGAAATATCGTAGTTGGTCTAGTAAAGTAAAATGAAGAAATAGCCGGCTTATTTTTTGTGTTGTTGCTAGTATATACTAAGAAATATACGGTTCCTTTATCGCTTTCCACTATCTCAAGCCCAGAAGTAATTCTACTTAGGTTTTGTCCAATACTGGTCGCAGTTGAATTATGCTCTCCAATATAAAGTTGAATGCCAGCTAGACCTAAACTTTCTACTTGAATATATTGAGATAATTCTATCGAACTGTATCCGCCATAAGATATGATAAAAGTAATGGTTGCATTTAAATGCGTTCGGACAACTATTTTTGCTTGAGCGCTATACCCTTCCTGTCCGCTTGTAATATCGCTTATATCGCTGATAAAACCTATATTAGCTTCTTGAAGCCAAGATCTTAACTCTGAAATATATGATGTAAGCATTTGCAGCGAAACGCCACCAGTCACGACTCCGCTGTCATATTCAAATTTATAAATCATTATCCGCCTCCAAAGTCATAGCTTGATATGTCAAAGGTGTCGATAAAAAGCCCATGTTTTGTATTGTCATTTGAGTAAGGCCGCTAGTTTCGTCGTTAGCCCAAATAAAATCGCCGTCATTATCCGATTTTTTCTTGAGAACTTGACCGGTTTTTCCGCCGGGGGGAGGTAACGATATTGCTAGCCATTCGCCGTTTACCCGCCCTTGTATATTTTTTTCATCCGCCGGAACATCCTCAATTCCCTTTGGTATCGCCTGCCATTGACCTGGAAGCCGGCCTTGCAACACGGTTTCTCCTTCCGGCACATCCTCTATTCCACCCGCATAACTTCCGTCTAGCGAGGATGCTCCAAAATTTCTAATACTGCTTTCTATTCCGTTTTTTATAGCCCCAAACGATATAACTATATCCAATAAGTCGTATGGATTGGACTCAATACCTGATATTCTAAGCTGAGAGTTTATATTAATGTCCGGATCTATCATTAGTATAGTATCCCCAATAGAGAACTCATACAGAGAAGTTCCGATTGGCTGACATTCATATGAAATCGTCGGATTCCCGTCTGAATCCAATACGCGTTTATCTATAGTCTTTGATAAAACCTTTATGTTACGCTTGGGCATTACAGTCTTTATTCCGTCAGAACCGCGTTTTTCATAAATATAAATAAAGTTGGTAAACGTGTTGGTATCGGATTCAAGTCTAGAATAAAATTGCAATTCGCCGCCAATCAAACTGACGTAATCCATCAATATTTCTCTGCGGCTCATTTCTCCGGAGTATTCGATAGTTATCGGAGCGTCAGGAAAATCTCCGATAACGCCGGCCACATACCCAGTGCCAGCTAAAATATCATTTAAATGGCTTTGTGGCGTCCCGGAAGAAATAAAATCAGTTACATTCCATTCAGAATCATTTAAAGAATAAGAAATATGCTCTGCTTCAACGGAAATAGTTACCGTATTGTCATCGTTAACATTTTTTGTAAAACTGGAAATATTAAATAGTTCATTAAACCACTCGTACGGGTTTTCCCTATATATTCGGAAAGATGAATTTTGATCTATATATTGCTCTGCCTCGCTAGTAAAAACCGCCTCAAACTCGAGGGTATAGTTGCCGTTTAGCTCTTCTTTTTTTCTAGCGGAAATAATTTTTTGTATAACACCTACGTCTTGCACGTCTACCAGTTTTCCGGTAGAAAGATCAATACGACCGTTACGCATTATAATCATATTTGGTCTCCTTTTAATACCACATAGGTATGTACTCAACCCGCATTTGGAGATTTAAGGGCGTTGTTGTTCCCCCAACAAAAGCCGCTATTGTGTTATTTCCGGGCTGCAAATCAAAAAATCTATCAATATTTCCGCCTAAATACGGATAGGCATTCTGATCACCAATAGTTGCTTTCATATTAGTAACGTCAACTATTAAATCTCCCGCGGGAGTAGTTACGGATGTTTCGTTTCCATAAATAAAATACCCAACATTCGGCGTACCTCCGTTTACTAAAATCCTTGTGTTATTTGGTACTGACATGCAGGTTAGGGTTAACACACTCCCCGGAGGACTGGTATTTCCTATTTTTCTTGTTCCGGGATTTGTGATTATTCCGGAACCTGTTATGATAACATTTTGGGCGTTCATAGAATACGCAAACGGCTGGCAGTCAAATATAACGTCTATCGCCCCGGACTCCCAAAAATGACTTAAATCAAGCTCACTTGTGACTTTTGCTAAATAATATTTGTCATTTTCATCGTCCATAATGAGCTTAGAGAAATCTTCTGCCGCAAGCCATGCCGCGATCTCTCTGGCTCTTGAACGAAGTTCGTAGTAATTCTCGCCAATATATATAATGCGCATAGTAATTTGCCTTAAGTCGTACTCGGAGCTCGGATAGTCATAGGCCCCCGAGACTCCGGATAACTCAACTCTTCTGGTTTTCACCGGGGGTAAAAGAGGTCTGATAACAGACCGGCACACTAAATTAAATGCTGAAGCATGAATGCCATTAAAAGAAAACGCGCCTATCATGATACTTTTACCCCCTTTGATCTGTTGTACTTAGTTACAACCTTTTCAAGTCCTTTGCTGATTTTATCAATGTCATCTTTATTTCGGACATAATTGTTATTGGTAATTTGGACGGTTACTCGATTGTCGTTATTTTCAGTGCGGTAGTTATTATTAATTACTCCGCTGTTGCCGTCTGTAGCAGTCGCTCTAGCGGCTTTATCAGCGCTGCTTGCTATTCCCAGCTTTTTATGCCCGAATGAATTAGCGATACCCTTGTCAACCTCAGTCATATCAACTACCGGAGTAATTGTCGGAGCTAAATTCATGTCTTGCTCTGTTATTTTTCCGGTAAGCTTTAGAGAAGCTTTCACACCTTCGACAGCCTCTTCGCTAATTTCCTTACCGGCGCTGTTTAATGCTCCGCTCATGCTCTTGAGACCCGATGCCATACCAGATCCCAAAAATTTACCGGTCTCGGTTCCGAGTTTAGTAATACTCGGGGCTTCCTCGTGCATTCCGTTATAAAGTTCTTGGACAAAGGTCTTGCCAATATTAAGGCTTTTATACTCTTCATGCAATTTAGATATGTTATCAAGAACTTCCTGCCTCGTGCCCTTTAACTCGTTTGCGGCTATTAGGCGGGCGTACTTCTGAGATTCGTCCCATATTTTATGATACTCGGAAAGTTCGGCATCCGTCGCCTTTGCCATAGCGGCCATTTGCTCTTTTGACATGTCCGATATCTGCTCTTCGCTAAATCCCTTTTCCATTAGAGCTTTGCGGCCGCGATATTGATCCTTTAGAGATTGAAGAGCTTCTTTGTCCGCCTCGATTTGTAACTGAGCAGCGGAATATCCGGCAGTTTTTCTGGTATCGGCCAAGTCTTTTTCTGCCATTTTGAGTTCTTTTTTAGCAATAACAAGACGGCGGTCAATTTTTTCTTGTTCCCTATCGCGCTCAGTAGCGGTTAATTCTTCTTTGCTTAATTCTCGACGTCTCTTGGCTAAATCGTCAATCTCAGTCTTAAGGTCGTTAATCGAATTGATTTGGCTGTCAATTGCTTTAAGTTGGTCAAGCTCGCTCATGACTTCTTTGGCTTGAACGCGTGAAGAGTCATAAATACTTTTGGTTCTGTCAGCAAAGGATTCGTTAAAATCTTTTACTGATTTACGAATTTCTTCTGAAATCTCCTTGCGGCGAGTAAGACGCCGTTGCTCAAGTTCGTAGAGTTTATCGGTTGCCTGTGTCTCCAGTTCCGCATTATCAGCATAGGTGTTTGCGAGTTTAGCCCAAAGCTTCATTTCTTCAGTCAGCGATAATTTACCATACTTTTTACGCTTGTCCATCCAAGAAACAAAAGCATTAAATTCTTTTTTCTGAGTTTCGGCTCTAATGTCAGCGGCATTTTTTTCCGCACCGGCAACTTGACCCATGGAGGAGGCTGACTTCTTTTTTAAATATTCTTCTTCGTTAAATTGCTCAACATCTTTTTTATGCTGCGCTTCACGGGTTTTTGAATAGCTTTGATAACCCGAAATGATCTTTTTAATATCGGGAAGGCTAGGCATCGGCCCTACAAATTCCAGATTAAACCCGTCAATAAACCCGTCAGTGGCTGCAGTTCCGAGATTAAAGCCAGAGTCATACAGACCTCCTTCCGTGGAATTTAGTCCGTCAGTAACCCCTTTCCCGGCAGTCTCTCCGACATTAAATCCATCTAAACTCATATTACCGGATAGACCGGACATCATTTCATCCATAGAAGTCGGTAATCCGCTAGCGCCGTCCATGACTCCGGTTTCGACTCCTTCGCCTACCTGAAAAGCAGAGTTTTCTACATCGATTTTTCCTCCGAATATTCCTAACTCAAGACCGTCCATGATATTTCCGCCGCCCTCTTCCATGAGAGTTGACGGAGAATGAATTCCGAAGAAGCTTTTGAAAGACGCCCATATAGAATCCGCGACTTCTGTCATCGCCTTTGCTGATTCTTCGTTTCCCGCTCTTATTCCGTTAACTATGCCCTTTATTAAAGAAGCGGCAAGTCTTCCGCCTGCTCTGCCGATTTCCTCGGAACGCTTATCAATTGTATCAGCAATTCCGTTG
>JAISVH010000056.1 GCA_031271685.1 Eubacterium sp.
CACCGGCATCGCCAAATTACGAATATGAGCAGGCGATTGATTTATTTGAGCAGCTTGGCGACTACAAGGATTCATATGAGCTGCTTCAAAACGCAAGAAATGCTCTCGACAATTCAAACAGCATCTACGCCGCCGCTGAAGCGGAAGCGGCAAGACAAAAAGAAATAGCGGAGCGTGAACAAAAGGCGCGTGATTCGCTCGGACGCGCACAGCAAAATATCGTCGGTACTTGGACAAGGGGCGAACTTGGCGAGTACAGCTATAATCGCAGCGGGGATAGCAACTACACTGAATCGTATGCCAACATCGGCGATAAAGCTAAATTCGCCGACGATGGGACGGTTGAGTTATATAACGGCAATATCGTGACTTCGGGCAGATATTTTTTTGAGGACATCTATCTTATCATCAGGATTCCGGCTCTGCTTGGCGGCGAAACGGAAAAGAAGTTCACCGTTTTTATGGATTCGGACACGGTGATGGAGATTACGGAAGTCGGGGAGGATTTTATTGTGGACGCGGAGCAGGATATCTTCGGGTTTGGCTCTACATACAAGACCTTCTATCCGACTGAGTATACCAAAAACTAACGGCGGCTGAGAGGCTAATGCAATCCGGTGTTCCAAATTCTTTCGCGCCGGCAGGCAAGCCACAACCGTTGTAAACAATAAAAGAGGGACGACAACAAACCGGAGGTTATTATGAGGAAATTTCTTGCGCTCTTAATCATTTTCTGTCTTACCGCTACGACATTGGCCGGATGTGCCGGAGATAAAACTGACGAGCCGGAACCCGTCGCTTCGACGAAGCCATCCTCTCGTGTGCAAAGTAATGCTGCCGCGCTTAATACGCCTATGTCGGCTTCCGCTTCAACCCCGGCAGGATATATCAGCGTTGACGGCTCGTTGATTGACGGGAACGCGGTCGCGGTGGACTTGAACGGGTTAAATGTTGACGACATCAGCGAACTAAGCAAGCTGGCAAAGATAAAATCTTTAATTTTATTCGACAACAATATTTCTGATATAACCGCTTTAAGAGAAATGACCGCTTTAACGGAACTGGCGCTGTCCGAAAACAGTATAAGCGACATAGAACCGTTAAAGAATTTGACTAATTTGGTAACATTGGAATTGGACGACAACGACATTGCTGATATAACTCCTTTAGCCGGATTGCATAATTTGAAATCCTTGAATTTATCCGGCAATGACAACATCAGCGATATAAGTGCGTTAAAGGAACTAACTATATTAGACCGCCTGTATTTGCCAAACAACAAATTCATCAGCGACACGCAAAAATCCGAGTTGCAAGCCGCGCTGCCGAATTGCCAAATCATTTACGGCGGAGCGATGGGAACGCGCCCTGAGAGGCAATATGGGGCAAACGTCGCGCTGTACACCCTTCCGTTTGAGACGTTCTCATATACTGCGGAGCAATTAACGGACGGTATTTGGGTTAAGCGCGGAGACAAATTCGCGTCTCTCAATAATAAAAATGACTTATTGCGCCCACTTGAAGAAGATGTCGTAGTAGTCACGGACGGCGACCAAATCGTTTATAAGTCCTCCGGTTTGATGCCGGATTCCATATCTCTGTATATGTATGACAGTGTGGGTTATAAATTTGGCTTTAGCCATAATCGCGGTACCGTGACGCAGATTGACAGCCGCTCCAATTTGACTAAAACGGAGATTAGCGTGGGCAACCGTATTGTAAGCATAGACGGCAATACGGATTTAGACGCGGCGTACCTTTCTCTTAGAGGGGATAGCACAGCAGAAATAAAAGTTGAGCTCGGAACATCTGAAAAAACGATTTCGGTCATTCCAAACATGGAGCAGCTTTACGATTACGCCTATGTTTCTAATTTGGATTATTCTAAAACCGACTCCGGCTATGTCGCACTGGATATGACGCACATTGTTATGTCGGGTAATTATGCGTTCTCAATAGACGGAACGAAAAGTGAAATATTTTATTTTCAACAGGCGAACCCGCTGAAAGAAACGCGCGGGAAAAACATATGGGCATTTCTTCGCTACGCTAATAATTACACGGGCGGCGTTTACCGAGCGGATGTTATCGTAACGGAAAGTACCACCCTTTATGGGTTATCAGGCGAAAATGCCATAGAACGGTCTGTATCGCAAACAGTCCCGCCCGATACCAAGCTCCATATTGCCGGGTTTATGATAACCGACGACGATGAGTTAGTGGCAAAGGTCGTCCCGGACAACGGTTCTGATGAAACCTTCGCCCTCATTTTTGACATTGATAAATACACGCTTTATATACACGACGGCGTTAGCGGTTGGGGCTCTGACAGCTTACATATAGTGAACCTTCCGTTTCAACCCCGCGGCGGCGATTTATCTCCAGCGCTATCAAGTACGCTCGCACCTGCGGACGGTTCACAAACCGCTTCTGTCGTTCCTGAATTTACTGACCCTTCGCAAAATATAGGTGAATCGGTGGCTTCCGGCAGGTATGCTGAATCCGATTACGCTTCTTTTAAGATAAACAAAGGTAAAAGGGTAAAGCTGGATAATAGTGTTTTGTCAATACTATCATCAACCGGCGTAATTAAGTCATACGCCGATATTGCTGATTATATCATCCCGGATACTACTATAGTTCACTTTGAGGATGTACAGATGTATGTTTTGAAATCTGATGGAAACTTGTTGTCTGTATCAGAAGATATAGGAAGTGTTAATGGGAAACAAAGTATGCCGCTCGGTTCATTTCAAGAAGAAATTCAATTAACAAACGTTAAAAGCATTGTTTACGTGTTCCCATTTGTTTATGCGCTTACAAATAACGGCGAGCTATACTTTGATTGCTCATGGGGTATGGCTTGGAGGAGCGACGGGGGAAACGAGTATACTCATATGCCGGACGGAGCTGTCATTGACGGGCATAAATTCTTCCAAAAGGTGCCTGAGTATATTGGTTCCGTTTCAGCGTTGAGCGGCGCTTATGTTACGAGTAACAGCTTGAGAAGTTATTTAGGTGATATAAGCCATGAACATTTCTCACAATTTTTTAGCATAGGAGATTTACCTATTTATGAAACCATAACGGGAATGTATATCGGGTCAGAAAGTGGGGATAACGGTGTTTATTCCGTTTCGGATACACAGGATTTGTACTATATATGGGAGTCTGACGAGGAAAATGACAAACTTAGCTTTACAGACTTAAATATGAAACTTGATTTTAGTTATGGGCTAAACTGTTATTCCGGCGATGACTGTTACCAATACCTTGTGGAAAAAGACGGCAGCACTTACATCGCGATAGGGCAGACCGTATCAAAGGTTGAGGGCGTCCGTTTTCCCGTACATGCCGTGAATAATACGATTCTTACGCAGAATGGGGTTGTATATAATTGGGACTTGCTAAATGGAACGTATATTGGTTTTGAACACGCAAACAACATAATTGCCCTTGCGGGGCGTTACGCGCTTTCAACAAACGGCGATTTATTCTTTCTGTTCGATTCAACTCAAGTGCAAATAGAAAACATCGTATCGCTGATAAACGGAGAGATAGCTTATGCTCAAGATAATAACGGCAACAGTTATTATTTACCTAAGTTATACAATATAGGTAAAAAGGTTATCAGTCATTATTACTATAACGATACTATAGGGGAATATGTCGCCAATTTTGCCGGCCATAATGGACTCTATGACGGTAATTCATATGTGGTGGATTTAAGCGGCAGCACAGTAGAATTTATTGAGTATGGCAAATGGACGAAGCCTTAAACGTGGTGAATAGTTTAGGTAAGCAACATCATGGAATGTAAATCAAGAAAAACGAGGGAACCGGCTAAATGATATTTAAGAGCAGGCGTGTCTTGTTTTCCGTTATCTCTATTGTATGGGCGGCGGTTATATTCGGGGTATCGTCCATTCCCGGAAGCGGGTTGCCGCAAAATATGAATTATTGGACAAACATCGGTCATTTCGCGGAATATTTAATACTGACCGTTTTTATCGTTTCAGCGCTCCAAGAACAAACCCGCGCGTTATGGAAAACCGCGATGATGGCTGTTGTCATCGCTTCTCTGTATGGGGCAAGCGATGAATTTCACCAGTTGTTTGTAGGTGGGCGGTACGCCGATGTGTTTGACTGGATGACTGATACGATAGGCGCTTTTGTTGGCGCGTTAATCACGTTAAGCGCAATACACGCGCTTAACCGCGGCAATAAACTTAAAGAGCCGCAATAAAGGGGAGGATATAAAATGCTTAAAATTATGAACAGGGTCTTTGTAACAATATTATCGGTCGCTCTCATATTACCGCTTGCGGCTTGCAATAACAGTGAGCCAAGCGCGCCAATGTCCGCTGTGACCGCGTTTAAAAGCGCGGCTGATTCTGACCTTGTAAAAGACGGTAAATTTACTTACCGCGCAACCGAAGCAACAAAAGACGATGAGTCTGCTACTGCTGAGTACACCTACTCATATAAAGATATTTATTTTAAGAATCCCGCGACGGAATATAACCATGACCTCGCTGTGATGTCGCTTAAACTGGCTATGAGCGCTTTTACAGAGCATGACGGTTACGCCGAGGATGACATAAATATGTTGTCCGATATAGGGTTTAACGACTATAAGCCATATAACTACGATATACGCACCACCGACTCTATTGCCGCGACGTTCGCGCACAGGACGATGACGTTTGACGGAGTTGAATATGAAACAATCATTATTGCCGTGCGCGGCGCGGATTATGAAGCCGAATGGGGAGGGGATTTCCGGGTGGGTACGGGAACCGTCCACGATGGATTTGACAGGGCAAGGAATCAAGTCGCTGAATACCTTGATGACTATATTAAAACTACAAGCAGTATTAAAAACGGCTCCAAATTAAAGTTTTGGTTAACCGGTTACAGCCGAGGCGCGGCTACGGCCAACCTTATGGCTAAAACGCTTAGTGATAACGTTCCTTTTGCTGCAATAGGCGGTAAAGAATTTAATGTTCTTCAAACGGATGTTTATGCGTACTGCTTTGAAACGCCGAACAATACTACGGACGCGGGTAGAAATGACGCCAAATACAACAGCATTTTCAACATCATCAGCCCTTATGATTTAATACCGACCGTGCCTTTTACGGAATGGGGTTATGGAAAGTATGGGCGGATAAAGTTTTTGCAGTCGGAGAATAATTCCGCCAATTACATTGAGCATGAAGCAAAAGTGCTAAAGACGCTTGAGGAAATAGCGGCAGGGAATAATCCCTTTAATAGTTCCGCCTATCTAAAGGCAAAATCTGAGTTCACGTTGGATGACGAAACGCTTATAAGTTATCCTGTATATGTTAATTATCTTTCGTCCACGTTATCAAAACTTACCGTTTCTCAGGCACATTATGCCTCAAATTGGCAGGCTGACGCTATGAACATAGCCCAAACCGGCTTGGGCGAGTCCTCACCTGATATAAAATGGGTACTTATGAACCTTATCGCATTAAATGATATTGGCATCGCGCTCAATGTAATCGGCAAGGTAAGCATCTCCTCCGCCATCGCTAATCCGCTGAACGAACAGGAAATGCTTGCTTTAGGCTGCGTCTTATCCGCCGTAGGTCATATCCGTTATGAGCATTATCCAGAACTGATACTCGCCCGTCTTGAAGCAATGGATTCCATTCCGAAAGACGCGCTTTCCGTTAATGAGCAAAAAAGCCTCATGGCGTATATTACATATATTCATGAGTTGATGTTGTTTTCAAAAGGGTGGCAGGACTTTAGCAATGTTTCTGAAATCGACAAAATCACAGTATTATCAGGTTTTAGCGAGGTAGGGAATAATAAAGCGAGGGTTGTCCCTAATAACGGTTTATACGATGTAACGGACGAGACAGTAAAAATACTGGCTCGTAAGGAGTACGAAACGCTGATAAAAGACATACTTAATCCTGACTTCACCATTGGAACTGATGTACCGGAGGACTTAGTATACCCGCATTATGAAAAGGACAATGATATTTTTAATTTTAGCTGGGCTGTTGGCGGGCCGAATAAAGCGATACTGGACTGTAAATATGTTGACGGATACAAGAGCGGTGCTGAGTATCATATCATACTTGAAAACTATGAGTATGTTTACTCCCCTGACCCATTCAGTATGTTTGGTCTTATGGATAGGGTTTACTGGAATGATGAAATCATTGGGGAAATGATATATAGCGATACAAGTAATACTGCTACGTTTGATTTTAAATGGTACGGAGAAAAGCCTGTAACCGAGTATGTCATTAGAGACAACGGCAAAGGCGGATACTATCTTGTTTCAAAAATAACAAGGGATATGTCTGCCTCATCTGTAGGAACAGAAATAAGCGGCAGTCAGACACAGGTAAATTCTAAGGCGGCTTATAGGGCATATTACGATGTTCTTAAAGGGGAAGTGGATAGACGCGGCTTGTTTTCCGAACAGAACCGCATCGAGTCAGCCGGCTATACCTTTGGGGAGAGCGTATGCTACGCCCAACTGATTGATTTTGACAATAACGGTGTAGATGAATTGCTATATGGCTACACCAATGGGGACGGCTTAGCGCCGCGTTATGTTGTTTACGGGTTTTCCAATGGCTCTATTGTTAAGCTGATTGATGATACTATGGATAGTTCGGGCGGAGACCCTTCGTTTGGCATTAGCATAACAACCGATGTTAATGGCGTTAAATATGTGGAAACGCAGCATAATAACGGGAGCTATCAATCAAGCAACGAATACGCCACCGTGCAGGGTGGGGATAAATGGTTGAAATCAGCGTATTTCCTTTATACTTGTTATGAGGACGTGGGTGAGGAATATTTCTTAAACGATATCCCAATAGCCAAAAATGAGTACGATTTGGAAATATCGAAATATAACAGGAGCGTATTACCAGTTGAATTAAGCGCGGAAAACGTGGCGGAAATACTTAAAATACTTGGCGGGGAGAAGGTTGCAAACCAAACCGCCCCTGCTTCTGATTATTCTTCCGCCTATGCCGAACACTTAAAAAATATTCTAAACGGCACAAGCGTTGACGCCGCTGAATATAAGTTTGCAATGCGCGATATTGACGGCAACGGCACGGATGAACTGCTTCTGTCACATATGCTGCCGGATGGAGGTCAAGGCGCGGGAGGCATTTCTGAAACCTTGATATTCTACACATTCGATACAGATGTTATCAAGATTCCGTTTCCGTCTTATGAGTATGAAAATTATAAGGGTGAAATTCAACGATATACGCCGGAGCAGATTGAATTGTCCAGCATGGATGGTGTCTATACCGTTGAGAACTCCAAAACTCCCGGTGTGTTTTATACAACGTCCGGGATAGGCGGCGGAGCGGTGAGTTATGTTACGGTCAGTAATGGTGAAATTGACGATAAAGCGATATACGAGTATACGGACGGCAGTCCCGAATACCCGGAGGACGCAAGTGAAAATGTGTACGACACTGCACTTTATACCGCATATAATAACAGCAGCCAACAAATCAACTGGCACTTATTGAATATGGAAAATATAGCAGCTATTTTCATGGAATAAATTAACGAAACAATAAAAAAATCAGGAGGGTTTTTCAAATGAAAATTAAACTAAGCAGGCTTACAACTTCTGTGTTTTGTACGGTGCTTATTATGCTGCTGGCGTTTACACCGTCCCTGTCTTTATCGGCTGCGGCCAATACAGCACAAAACGCGGAGAGCGTAGTAATTGATGCTCCATTGCCAATTAAGAATGAGATAGCCGCAGAGTCATTCCCAT
>JAISVH010000010.1 GCA_031271685.1 Eubacterium sp.
GGTAATCCCCAAGTACCTAAAGAAGTCAGTATTATTACCCCCACAAGATTTATCGGATCAGGTCCGAAAAACGAGGTGAAAGCTCCATTAAGGCCTTCCGCCGCGCCCCCCGGAGCAGAAAATTCTGAAAGTTGCTTTAAAGAGCTGTAAAATCCGCCGTTACCGGATAAAACAGTTCCGATTATCGCGCAAATTCCAAAAATCATTATGATCCCCTGAAAAAAATCATTATAAGCTGTCGCCTTATATCCACCCAAAATAACATATACCGCTGTGATGACCGCCATGGAAATGACGCAAATCTCATAAGGCATGGTAAAGGTCATTGAAAATAACCTCGATAGGCCGTTATAAACAGACGCAGTGTAAGGAATAAGAAATATAAATGTTATAAGCGCAGCGATAATTTTTATATTTTTGCTGCCAAAGCGGCTGCCGAGGAAATCAGGCATAGTAGCGCTTTTTAGATGATGAGTCATAACACGTGTGCGGCGCCCTAAAATTGCCCAAGCGGCAAGCGATCCTATAAAAGCATTTCCGAGTCCGATCCATGTGGCTGCAATTCCGTATTTCCAACCAAACTGCCCGGCGTATCCTATAAACACCACGGCGGAAAAATAAGATGTGCCATACGCGAATGCGGTTATCCAAGGCCCAACACCGCGTCCGCCAAGCAAAAAATCATTGACCGTTTTGCTTTTTCGTCTGAAATATATTCCTATCCCAATAGTTATAAAAACATAAACGCTCAAAATTAATACTATAGCTAACATTTTATCCTCCTCATTTATTAATTTGCTTTAAAGTGATAAAGTGATTATATATTAAATTTATCTTTTTGTCAATAGTTTTTTAAAAATTAATAAATGTGTTGACAAAAAATGGGAAATATGATTTAATAATAATAGCTTAAAATTACTGGAGGCTTTATGCTGGTTCGGGTTATATTAATAATTGTTTTGATAATGCTGTCCGCTTTTTTTTCAGCTAGCGAAACAGCAATCACCTCGGCCAACAAAATAAGGCTGAGGGCAAAAGCCGAAGGCGGTTCGGCAAAAGCCAAAAATGCCCTTAAAATAATCGAAAGGTTCGACAAAGCGCTATCCACTATACTTATTGGAAATAACATCGTTAACCTTAGCACATCATCTGTCGCTACGATTTTGGCTCTTCAGTTGCTTCCGTCCAACCTTGAAAAATATACCCCCGCCATAAGCGTATTTATAATTTCATTTGTTGTAATAACCTTTGGTGAAATACTTCCAAAAACCATAGCAAGGCTACATGCCGAAAGTTTCTGTATGTCGATAAGCGGAGTAATGCGCTTATGCATGTTTATACTTACGCCATTTTCTTCATTTTTTTTGTTGCTGCAAAATATTTCGGCCAGACTCTTCAGCAAAGGAGGGCAGGGGGTTACCGTAACCGAAGAAGAACTTCTGCAGATAATCGATGACATTGAAGACGAAGGCGTTCTAGAGGAGCACGAGTCAAGCCTTGTGAGACAGGCGCTTATTTTTGACGAAACGACGGTTGGCGAAATTTTGACCCCTCGCGTAAATATCACAGCTATTTCTTTTAACACAGACAAAGATGAGATACGTGATATTTTTTTAAGTGAGGGATATTCGCGTGTGCCTGTCTATGATAAATCAATAGACCATATTACTGGAATACTTAAGTTGAAGGATTTTATTCGCAAATATTCTGACAGCGCGGAGTTCAATCTCAGAAATATAATCGGCGAGGCGTTATTTATCCCTGCGCTCATGAAATTGCCCGACGCGCTGAAGCTTATGCAGAAGGAAAAGTCACATATGGCTGTGGTGGTGGATCAATACGGCGGAACGCAGGGTCTGGTCACGCTTGAGGATATTTTAGAAGAGTTGGTAGGTGAGATTTTCGATGAAGACGACGAGGTTATATCTCAGGTAGTATTTACTTCAGAAAATGTCTTTGAGGTTCCGGGACAGCTTGGAAAAAACGATTTTAACCGCTACTTCGAAAAGCATGGACTTAACTTCGAAATTAAATCAGACAGTAAAACGGTTGGCGGATGGGTATTTGAGCTGTTTGGAAAAATACCTGAAAAAAACGATATTGTTAAAACGTCTGATTTCGCCATAACTGTTTTAAGTATAAACTCAAGAATGATTGAAAGGCTGAGCTTTGAAATTTTAAAGCCCGAAGATATTGATCGAAATGATTAAGTTTTATATTGTAGTTATAGTATTATCGGCGGTAATGTTTGCCGCCGATATGATTTTGCGATATATTGAAAAAATAAGCGAATTCGGTCTGAATAGTAAAAGGCTTATAAAATTCAAAGGAAAAACGGTGCCATATGAATTTTTTTTCCCTAACACAATAATTATGATGTTGATTGCTTTGTTTGTTTTTGGTTTATCAGGTCTTTTGTTTCATGCAGTCTTGCTAAGATGGTACCTGTCTGTGCCTTTCTCCGTTTTATTTTCGCTTTTTTTTTGTTTCGCCGTACAATACCCCTTGCACATTATAAAAAATGCGCCGCCGCGCGGCGAGCAGGCGGCAGGGATTGAGGGCTTTGCGGTAAAGGCGATTCCCGGAGATTCATACGGACTGATCGAGTTTGAATATAAAGGTGTTACCTATCAAAAAAACGCTATTTCTGAATACGAAACTTATATTCCTGAGTTTGAGCGTGTTATTATACTGTTTGAGGAAAATGATGTCTATATAGTAGAGAGCATAACCGAAGTATATAATATTTTTGAAGAATAGATATCCGTTCATTTTTTTGCTGTTTTCTTAAGTTAATTTATTCAAACATCTGCGGTGGAGCCGCTTCAGGTGTTCTATGATCGTTTAGCTTTAAATTTGATAAATTTAAAGCTAAACGATCATAACCCCCCGCCTAAAAGGCGAGGGATTATAGCAAATTGCCGCTATCCTGTTATTTTGCGGCTGAAAGGAGTCCAATATGACTTTACATAAACTTATTGATTTATGTCTTGCGTTGCCCGACGCGTACGAGGATTATCCCTTCGGCGACGACAGCGGATGGTGCGTTATCCGTCACCGCATTAATAAAAAAGGTTTCGCGCATATCTATGAGCTTTACGGCAGGCTGCGCGTAAATCTGAAATGCGATCCGCTAGAGGCGGATTTCCTGCGTCAAGCATTTGCAAGCGTCGAACCCGCCTATCATATGAATAAAACGCACTGGAATATGGTGACTCCCGGTGGTGACGTATCAAAGAATGAGCTACGGCGGATGATTGAGCAAAGTTATAACCTAATAAAACCGAAAATTAAAAAGAGAAAGAGATAGAAGCAGAAACCAAAGGCAATACCGCACAGCTCTGGCAAAGCACGTAGTCGGATTTTTCGTCAAACTAGGCAATTTTGCCGCGAAGATACGTTGATATTTAAGGCAAAATTAAAGAAGTTTGGCGATGATTTGCTCGTTAAGCCGATAGGTTTGAGTTGTGCGGTGTTGCCTTAACTTTATTAAACGATTATAAATTAAGCCAGTCATATCTTGCCGCCTTATTTAATAGTATGTTATAGCAGTTTGACAAAACGTTTACATTTTTTAAATTGCTGTAAGCATTGAGACTTTGCCACAGTGCGCCGCTCGGCGGCGGGTGATTTTCAATCCACCGATAACGCTTGTAAAAACACGTAAGCGACTCCGCCACAGATGTTTGAAATCACTATATCAAAAAGGACGGGCGGTATACGAAGTGTCGGTAATTGACTGGTTGAACGAAAATATTATATGGGGAATACCGATGCTTATATTATTTTTGTTCACGGGTATTCACGCGTCGGTAAAGATTGATTTTTCACAGTTTAATATTTCAAAGCTTCTTAAAAAAACTATTTTTTCAATACCGTCCAGCGGTATCCAAATATCCGAAAAAAATCTTTCGCCATTTCAGACGCTCACTTCCACCCTTGCGGTAACGCTTGGTACGGGAAATATAGTGGCCTTGGGCGTCGCGGTCGCTATGGGCGGGGCGGGAGCGGTGTTCTGGATGTGGATATCTGCATTCCTAGGTATGGCGACCACCTATCTTGAAAATTATTTTGGCATGCGTACACGAAAGAAAAATCCAGATGGCAGTCATTTTGGGGGTGCTTTTTTCTATATTGAAAAGGCGATAAACAAAGGAGCGGCAGTATTTTTTGCGATATGTTGCTTGCTAACCAGCCTTGGAATGGGAAATTTGACCCAAATCAACGCAATGTCAGACGCTTTGAACCGTTCCTTCGGAACGCCCGTTTGGATTTGTGGCATGGTGGCGGCGAGTATTATTGGAGTAACTATTTTCGGAGGAGCAAAGTTTTTGGGAGAGATTACAGAAAAGATCATTCCCATAATTTCCGGAGTGTATATTGTCGGCTGCCTTATTGTGATAACACTGAATTTTTCTGAAATCCCGTACATATTTATACGAATACTCAGAGATGCTTTTGATCTTCGCGCGGTTGGTGGAGGAATTTTAGGCAGCGCAATGCTTAGAGGAATGAATTGGGGATTTCGCCGCGGCATTTTTTCTAACGAAGCAGGTCTTGGCAGCACCGTGATATTAAATACAATGTCAAATGATCACTCAGCTGATAAACAAGGACGTTGGGCGATGCTATGCGTATTTATAGACACTATTGTAATGTGCACTCTTACCGCATTGGTGATACTTGCTGCCGCTGACGTTACAGAGTCAACGGTGGCAAACGATGGCTCAGGTCTGGCTTCAGTTGCTTTTTCCAACGCCCTTGGGGCATATGCGGGAGGATTTGTAAATATTTGTATCGCTCTGTTTGCATTGGCTACCGCTTCGGGTTGGGCGGTATTTGGCACAGCGTCTTTAAAATACCTTTTCCCAAAAAGCGGCAATAAATTTTATCTTTTGTTATACATTGCCTGCTCATTTCTAGGGGCGGTGATCAACCTTGAAATTGCATGGGGATTTGCCGATTTGACAAATGGGCTTATGGCTATTCCAAATTTAGCCGCAGTAAACATATTGATTTTTAAAACTATTACTCCTAAAACAAACAGCGGGCAAAAATACATGTATAGTCAGTCAATTTCAAAACCCTAAAGGGTTTTGAAACAGTAGCCCGCTTGGCACACCTTAAGGTGTGGACCAACTATACAGTAAGTTAAGGCCGGCGGCACGTTGCGCAGGCCGCGTCTTTAAAACGCGATTTGATATAACCGCGTTCATGTCCATCGCCTCTTAGCTTAAACGGCGGGTTATAATCGTGCAAAAAGTTTAGCTTGACGTTCTTTTGATTTTATGCTAAAATTACTATTGTATGATTTTGATATACGAAAGGAAAATATTTAATGTCAGTCTTAACAAGAAATCCTAATGTAATTAAGTGGGTAGAAGAGATGCATGCGCTTACCAAACCGGACAAGGTCGTTTGGATAGACGGAGGCAACGCGCAGCTAACAGCGCTAAAAGAAGAGGCGTTGGCAAGCGGTGAAATATCGCTTTTAAATCAGGACAAGCTGCCCGGCTGCGTTTATCACCGCACCGCCGTGAACGATGTGGCCAGAGTTGAAGACAGAACATTCATCTGCACAAATACTCAGGAAGAAGCGGGACCCACAAATAACTGGTGCGACCCTAAAGAGATGTATGACAAGCTTATCCCCATGTTCGATGGTGTGATGAAGGGAAGAACCATGTATGTTATTCCATACTCCATGGGTCCAATCGGCTCGCCTCTGGCCAAGGTGGGCGTCGAGCTGACCGATTCCATATATGTTGTGCTTAACATGGACATTATGACTCGTATCGGTGTCAAAGCGTTTGAAAATCTTGGAGACACATCAAACGATTTTGTGCGCGGCCTGCACTCTAAAGCGGATATTGATCAGGAAAAGCGCTATATTGTCCATTTTCCGCAGGATAATACCATTTGGTCAATCAATTCGGGCTACGGCGGCAATGTGCTTTTGGGAAAAAAGTGCTTTGCTCTTCGCATAGCCTCTTATCAGGGTTGGAAAGAAGGCTGGATGGCCGAGCATATGCTTATTCTCGGAATTGAAAAGCCAGGCGGAGAAACGGTATATGTTACCGCCGCGTTTCCGTCCGCTTGCGGAAAAACAAATTTGGCTATGCTTATCCCGCCCGAAGGATATCAGAAAAAAGGCTATAAAGTTTGGACGGTTGGCGATGATATAGCGTGGCTGAAAAAAGGTCCTGACGGGCGGTTGTATGCTATCAACCCCGAAAACGGATTTTTTGGCGTTGCTCCCGGAACTAATGAAAAATCAAATTACAATGCCCTAGAAAGCACAAAAAAGAATACTATATTCACAAACGTCGCCTTAAACAATGATGATAAAACCGTTTGGTGGGAAGGCCTTGATAAAAATCCTCCGATAAACGCCGTTGAGTGGAAAGGCGCCAAAGTTAACGGACCCGAATTTAAAGCGAAAGGCGAAAATCTTGCTCATCCAAATTCCCGTTTTACCGCTCCCGCAAAAAACTGTCCTTGTATTTCAAAGGAATTTGACAATCCTAATGGGGTTCCGATAAGCGCTATGATTTTTGGAGGACGCCGTGCGAAGACCGCCCCGTTGGTATATCAGGCTTTTGATTGGCGTCACGGTGTGTTCGTTGGCTCAATAATGGCTTCTGAAACCACTGCGGCAGCGATTGGGGCGGTGGGCGTTGTTCGGCGTGATCCTATGGCGATGCTTCCGTTTTGCGGCTATAACATGGCGGATTATTGGGAACATTGGTTTAAAATGGGTGAGGAACTTGGCGAAAAAGCCCCGAAAATCTTTAACGTAAATTGGTTCAGAACTGATGACGACGGAAAGTTTATATGGCCCGGATACGGAGATAACATGCGTGTGCTTGATTGGATAATCGAGCGAGCCGTCGGAAACGCCGAAGCGATTGAAACAGCTATAGGATATGAACCTAAACCGGAAGATATTAACATTGAAGGCCTAGAAAGCGAAGGGGTTACCGTTGATGTAGTTAAAAATCTTTTGGATGTTGACCCTGCGCTTTGGAAAGACGATGCCTCAAATATCAGGGAGTTTTATAAAAAATTCGGCGATAAACTGCCTAAAGAACTCGAAAATCAACTAAATTGGTTAGAAGACAGGCTATAATCGTTTAACTTTAAGTTTACTAAATTTAAAGTTAAACCGAGGATGGCGCTGTTTGTAAACAGCGTCAAAAACACGCACTTTGCGAAACCCCTTTAACAAAAAGTAATTAGTATTTTTTGTTAAAGGACTCTATCAAATTAATATTATGTAGAAATTGGAAATTAATATTTAAAGTTTAATACATTGAGTTATAATTTTAATGTTTAATATGTACAATATCTACAAAAAATTATCATTAATATTGACAACCAAATTGTTTTAGGATATACTGTATTTTAACGCAATATTAAGTTATTGTGAACATTGCTACTATCATTAAATTTTTAAGGAGTGTAAATCTATGAAGAAAAAGTTGATTTCGATCATTTTGGCTGGTGCTATGATATTTTCATTTGCCGCTTGCCAAGAAGCCCCCGTTCAGCCTGAAGCAGATGGCACAGATGTTACAACTGTTTCCGAACCGGCAGACACAACCGAAGATACTGCCGTTACCGGAGGGAAAATTGGCGTTTCGATGCCTACACAGAGCTTGCAGCGTTGGAACCAAGACGGCTCTAATATGAAAGAACAACTTGAAACTGCCGGTTATGAAGTCGACCTTCAATACGCCGGTGACAACGATATCCCGACCCAGGTCAGCCAACTTGAAAACATGATCTCCGGCGGATGTAGCGTATTGGTTATCGCGGCTATTGACGGCAGCGCCCTTGGCACCGTGCTTCAGCAGGCAAAAGATCAAGGCGTGGTTGTAATCGCGTATGACCGTCTTATTATGGATAGCGATGCAGTATCTTACTACGCTACTTTTGATAACTGGAAAGTCGGCACGCTTCAAGGCCAATATATTGAGCAGGCTCTCGATCTCGCTAACACCGACGGCCCTTATAACATTGAACTTTTCACCGGTTCTCCTGATGATAATAATATCAACTTCTTTTTCGGCGGCGCTATGGAAGTTCTTCAGCCCTATATCGACAGCGGAAAACTTGTTGTTCTTTCAGGCCAAACCGAAAAAACCCAGTGCGCTACCGTAAACTGGAGCACTGAAGAAAGCCAGAAGCGCATGGAAAATCTTATTGCTTCACAGGGCTACGGTCCCAATAGTACAAAGCTTGACGCGGTTCTTTCCAGCAACGACTCGGTTGCTAACGGCATAACCAATGCTTTGTTGGCTGCCGGCTATACTGCCGAAAATTTCCCTGTTCTTACCGGCCAGGATTGTGATAAGCCTTCTGTTAAGAATATGATTGCAGGAACTCAGAGCATGTCTGTATTTAAAGACACAAGAACTCTTGCGGCCCAAGTAGTAAAAATGGTTGACTCTATATTAAAGGGCACTGAACCCGAAATCAACGACACTGAAACGTATAATAATAACGTTAAGGTGGTTCCTTCATATTTATGCGAACCTGTTTTCGGTTCCGCCGAAAATTATAAGGAACTGCTTATCGACAGCGGTTACTATACCGAAGCGGACTTAGCGTAGCTAATTAATAAACTTTTTTAACGGGCGGAGGGTTGCGCTTATTCTTCGACAGAAGATTAACGCCGTTCCGTCCGTCCGTTTTAATTTTAAAGGGGTATCCGTTATGAAAAAATATTTACTCCAAATGAAAGGGATAATAAAGCTTTTCCCCGGCGTGCGGGCGTTGGATAACGTGAACCTTGATGTTGAAGAAGGCGAGATCCACGCTTTGGTCGGTGAAAATGGGGCGGGAAAATCCACGTTGATGAATGTGCTAAGCGGCATTTATCCTTATGGCAGCTATGAAGGGCAAATTATATTTGACGGCGAGGAGTGTAAATTCGGGAAAATACGCGACAGCGAAAAAAAGGGGATTGCCATAATTCATCAGGAGCTTGCAATGGTCCCTTATATGACTATTGCTGAGAATATGTTCCTCGGAAATGAGCGCGGAAAATTTCTTAAAATAGATTGGAATCAAACTTTTAGTAAAGCGGAAGAACTTTTAAAAATTGTGGGACTCAAAGAGTCCCCGCATGTCCTTGTAAAGGATATAAGCATAGGCAAACAGCAGTTGGTTGAGATCGCTAAGGCTTTAGCAAAAGATGTTCGCCTTTTGATTTTAGATGAACCGACTGCTTCGTTGAATGAAGATGATTCTCAAAAACTGTTAGGTTTGCTTTTAAAGCTAAAAAAAGAAGGCGTTACCTCAATATTGATTTCCCATAAATTGAATGAGGTTTCAAAGGTTGCGGACCATATAACCATATTAAGAGACGGGGCTACGATCGAGACCCTTGATAAGGATAGTGACGATATCGGTGAGCCGCGTATAATAAAAGGTATGGTAGGGCGCGAATTAAGTGATCGTTTCCCAAAACGAGACACAAAAATTGGAGATATTAGCCTTGAGGTAAAGGATTGGACAGTTTATCACCCAATTTATGCCGGGCGCAAGGTGTGCGATAATGTTTCTTTTCACATCCGCCGCGGAGAGGTAGTGGGAATTAGCGGTCTTATGGGCGCCGGTAGAACCGAGCTTGCCATGAGCATATTTGGAAAAAGCTATGGCAGCGATATCTCGGGGAGATTATTTATAAACGGCAGCGAAGTCTCGCTTAACAGTATAAAAAGCGCTATAGACAGAAAAATCGCTTATGTTTCAGAAGACCGTAAGAACGACGGGCTTGTTTTATCAAATTCTATAAAAGTTAACACTACTATGGCCAATATGGCCGGTATCAGCAAATGGGGAACCATTGATAAAGATAAAGAAGTTATGGTAGCTGAGGAATACCGAAAAAAGCTAAACACAAAATGCACCGGGGTGGATCAGGATGTCGGGAACCTATCCGGAGGCAATCAGCAGAAAGTGCTGTTAAGCAAATGGATGTTCGCGGAACCGGACGTTTTGATTCTTGACGAGCCTACACGCGGCATAGATGTGGGCGCAAAATATGAAATATATACTATAATAAACGATTTGGTTGCCGAAAATAAATCTGTGCTTTTGATATCCAGCGAAATGCCTGAAATTTTAGGTATGTGCGATAGGATTTATGTTATGAACGAAGGCCGGATAGTCGCTGAATTTCAAAAAAATGAAGCCAGCCAAGAAGCAATACTGGGTAGTATACTGCAATCAGATAAAGGCGCTTAATATAATTATATATAATTATAAAGGAGTTAAAATATGAGCAGAGTAACAGACACACTCAGAAAAAATACTATGTTTATCGCTTTAGTAGTGGTCACAGTTCTGTTTCAGATATTGATAACATCGCAGGGCAAGGGATCGCTTTTCGCTCCGGTCAATATAACTAACCTTATCAATCAAAACGGTTATGTTGTTATACTAGCAACCGGAATGCTCTTATGTATACTTACCGGCGGTAACGTTGACCTGGCAATAGGCAGCATTGTCGCATTGGTTGGGGCGTTGGCCGGGAAATTAATCGTTGAGTTTAAGTTTAACATTTATATTTCTATTTTGATTTGCCTTTTGGCGGGAGTGATGATAGGTGCGTGGCAGGCGTTTTGGATCGCTTATGTAAGGATCCCGCCTTTTATTGTCACACTTGCGGGGATGTTGACCTTTAGAGGCGTCACCCTGATACTGCTTAACGGTTTGACAATATCGCCCTTCCCTGAAGAATATACAAGATATTTTAACAGCTATTTACCTTTAGACGCAAAATATAAATTCATTGTTTCTATTGCAATTGGTATATTAATTTGTCTTACTCTTGTTATTATGCAGACCTTTTCCCGCATTTCCAGAAGAAGAAAAGGCTATGCTCAGGAATCCTTGATAATGACAATTATTAAAACTTCTTTAGTTTCCGCTGTAGTCATCGCGATATTTTGGCTGTTAGGTTTGGATAAAGGAATCCCCGTAGTGCTTATTTTCTTGGCAGTCGTTGTGTTCGCTTACAGCTATTATACGTCAAACACTGTTCCCGGGCGTCATTTATACGCTATGGGCGGTAATGAAAAAGCGGCGCGTCTTTCCGGCATAAATACAAATAAAACTTTATTTTTTGCATATACGAATATGGGGTTTTTATCGGCAGTCGCGGCGCTAGTGTGCGTGGCTAGATTTAATTCTGCTACCCCTTCGTCCGGCACTAGCTATGAGCTTGACGCAATCGGCGCCTGCTTTATTGGCGGCGCGTCGGCTTATGGCGGCGTCGGAAAAGTAAGCGGCGCCGTTATCGGAGCAATTCTAATAGGTATAATAAATAATGGTATGTCGATACTTGGGGTTGATTCCAACTGGCAGCGAGCGGTAAAAGGTTTGGTTTTGTTGGCAGCGGTAATATTTGACGTGCTGTCAAAAAGGCGTAAAAGCGTTGCTTAATTTTAAAGTTAGAGAGGCTGTAAAATGCTTGACAAGCTTAAGTTGGCTGAAGAACGATATGAAGAACTAAATCAAATGATAATGGATATTGGTATAATAAATGATCAGGAGAAATATCGCTCTTTTATGAAAGAGTATAAATCGCTGACTCCGCTAATTGAAAAATTTCGTGAATATAAAAAAGCGGAGGCGGATTATAATGAAGCTTCAGAGCTTTTGGGAACCGGCGGGTTGGACTCAGAATTTAAAGAAATGGCGGAAGCTCAGTATAATAACGGTAAAAACTTAATGGAGCAATTAAATGACGAGTTAAAGGTTTTACTGTTGCCCCGAGACCCGGACGACGATCGAAGCGTCATAATAGAAATACGCGGAGGAGCCGGAGGGGAAGAGGCCGCTTTATTTGCGAATTCTTTGTTCAGGATGTATACAATGTATGCACAACTTAAAAACTGGAAAATGGAAATAGTCTCCTCCAATCCAACCGAACTTGGCGGGTATAAGGAAATAAGCTTTTCTATCGAAGGCGAGGGAGCTTACGCAAAAATGAAATATGAAAGCGGTGTGCACCGAGTTCAGCGCGTGCCGGAGACAGAAGCTCAAGGGAGAATACACACCTCAACCATAACCGTTGCGGTTCTCCCCGAAGTTGAAGAAGTTGACGTAGAGATTAATCCCTCTGACCTTGAATTTCAAACTTTCCGCTCCAGCGGCGCGGGAGGACAGCATATCAATAAAACTGAGTCAGCTATCAGGATCATTCACCGGCCTTCCGGACTGGTGGTAGAGTGTCAAGAAGAGCGGAGCCAGCATAAAAATAAGGACAAAGCGATGAAAATGCTATACAGCAAGCTTTATGAAGTAAAAATAAACGAGCAGACCAACAAAATCGCGGCGGAAAGAAAGATACAGGTGGGGACCGGTGACCGCTCCGAGCGCATCCGTACCTATAACTACCCTCAAGGAAGAATGACCGACCATAGAATTGGACTTACCCTATATAAACTTGAAAACATTCTTAACGGCGACTGCGACGAAGTTTTTGACGCGCTTAGAATTGCCGATCAGGCCGCTAAACTCGCAAATTCTGAGGCTGTCTAATGCAAACTAAAATTTTAAAACCTACTGACGGCGCTATTGAAACAGCGGCTGCTATCCTTAAGGAAAACGGGTTGGTCGCAATGCCGACCGAAACGGTTTATGGCCTTGCCGCCAACGCTTTTTCAGAAATTGCCATAGAAAAAATTTTTTCAGCGAAAGATAGACCGCGAGATAACCCGTTGATAGTGCATATTGCCGACAAAGAAATGCTTGGTGATCTGGTGCGGGAAATACCGATAACAGCAAAAATCTTGATAGAAAAGTTTTGGCCAGGCCCGCTAACGCTTATCTTGCCAAAAACTGAAAAAGTTCCACGGGGAACAAACTGCGGTCTTGACACAGTTGCTGTGCGTTTCCCGGAAAATAAAATTGCAATAAATCTTATAAAAAAATGTGGATTTCCTCTGGCGGCTCCTTCGGCTAATTCTTCGGGAAAACCCAGTCCAACTAAGGCGAAGCATGTTTATGACGACTTAAACGGAAAAATTCCTTTAATAATCGATGGCGGAGAGTGCAAATTAGGAATTGAAAGCACAGTCGTATTGCCCGGTGAAAAAAGTATCCGCATACTTCGGCCGGGCGGGATAACAGCCGAAGAAATTTCAGAATTTGTAAAAGTTGAGGTGTGCGAGTTAACTGACATAAAACTTTCGGGAGAAGAAAAACCGTTGTCACCCGGCTTGAAATATAAGCATTACTCACCACGCGCCAAGCTTATACTAGTTTCGGCTGAAAGCCCGCAAATATTTAACGGATATTATAAAGAAAATTATAAAGAGGGTGATTTTGCCCTTGTTAGAGATAATGATTGTCCGCCGGCTGCCGATATGAGTTTGCCGTATGGTTTTTATGGAAGTAACGCCGTTGAACAGGCTCATAATCTATTTTCTTGTTTGAGAGATTGCGACTCACGTGAAGTAAGCAGGATATTTATACATGCTCCTGAAAAGAACGGATTAGGGCAAGCGGTATATAATAGGTTAAAAAGAGCCGCAGAAATTACTACTTGTGTTTGAGGTGATTTTTATTGTTGTCGGATTAACCGGTATATCCGGGGCAGGGAAGACTACGGCATGCAACATATTTAAAACGCGCGGGTTCCATATTGTTGATGATGACAAAATAGCCTTTGAAACTGTTAAGCCTGGCACACCCTGTTTTAAAGAAATCATCAATTATTTTGGAGAAGAAGTGATATCTGATAGCGGAGAACTGAACCGTTCGGCTATCGCAGAAAAGGTTTTTGACAACCCTCAGATAAAGATTGAATATGAGCAAATAGTTTTCCCATATATTAATTACAAGGTTATCAGCATAATATTAAATAATAGCGAAAAATTTATCCTTTTAGACGCTCCAACACTTTTTGAAAGCGGAGAAAACTATTTATGTGATTATATTATAAGCGTTATAACAAACAAAGAAAATGCTGTAAGCAGAATATTGAAACGAGATGGTATCTCTGCCGCCGAAGCTGAAAAGCGTCTGTCGTCCCAAAAAAGCAGGGCATTCTATTGCAAAAACTGTGATTTTTTAATCGACAATGACAGAGATATTGAAACCTATAAAAAAAGTATATCTGATATAATTGATAAAATCATGGAGTCAATATGAGGTTAAAGTCAAAAAAGAAACAATTCGGTATAGGCGCTATTATAATGATTGTTTTGATTGTTATGGTTTTAGCGCTTCTTTTTAAAAAAGCTGCCGATTACCTGGATATGCAGTATAAAATTATGTCCCACCCTCTGCAATATGAATCCGCTATTGAGTCCGGTGCAATAAAAAATGATGTTGACAAATATCTTGTATATGCAATGGTTAAAACCGAAAGTAGTTTTAACCCAAAATCTGAATCCAACGTTGGCGCACGCGGACTCATGCAGATTATGGAAGATACGTTCGATTGGCTGAAAATGAAGCAGGGTAGCGAAAACGACGAATTTTCCGGTATGTATGACCCTGAAAAGAATGTAGAATATGGAACATATTACATCGGTTACCTTATCCGCTATTTTGAAGGCGACAGAAAGTGCGCCGTCGCCGCTTATCACGCCGGAATTTCAAGTGTCGAGTCATGGCTGAAAAACCCAGAATGTTCAAGAGACGGTTTTGCCCTTGACGTGATACCTAAGTCGGACACGGCACATTACGTAGATAAAATATACAAAGCTTACGATACTTATATTATGCTATATGAACAGGAGAAAAAATAAAATGGCGACCGTTAGCAACGCAAAAAAATTAAAAGAAAAGCTTTTTAAAAAACCTGAAAATTTAGGAAAAACTATGAGCGAGACCGAAATAAAAAAAGCCGATAAATTTTGTGAGGACTATAAATCTTTTCTTGACCTGTCCAAAACCGAGCGCGCCTCGGTGACAACTGCCGTTGAACTTTGCAAAAAGATGGGTTTTTCAGAATTCAGCGAAAACGTAAAATATAGGTCCGGTGACCGTGTTTTTCAGGTTAATCGGGGAAAATCTGTGATTTTTGCGATAATCGGCGAAAGCAGTATTGCAAATGGCGTTAGCATAATTGCGGCACACATTGACTCTCCTCGCATTGACTTAAAACAAAACCCTCTGTATGAAGACGGAGAGTTAGCTTTTTTTAAAACCCATTATTACGGCGGAATTAAAAAATATCAATGGACGACGATACCTTTATCATTGCAAGGGGTAATAATTAAAAACGACGGCTCCGCAGTAAATATAAAAATAGGTGAAGATAAAGATGACCCCGTGTTCGTTATTACCGATTTATTGCCGCATTTGTCGGCTTTGCAGTATAAACGGCCGGTAAAAGATCTTATCAAAGGTGAAGAACTCAATCTGCTTATAGGTTCAAGACCGTTCAAGGACGATAAAGAGAGCGAGCTAGTAAAGCTTAATATAATGCGAATAATAAATGAAAAATATGGTATTGTCGACTCAGATTTCCGCTCCGCTGAATTAGAAGCAGTTCCGGCGTTTAAGGCAAGCGATGTGGGTTTCGACAGGTCATTGATCGGAGCTTACGGGCAGGATGACCGCGTTTGCGCATATGCAGCATTAAAGGCCACACTAGATTATAAGGGAATTCCAAACAAAACTGTCATAACCGTTTTAGCAGACAAAGAAGAAGTAGGAAGCGATGGAAACACCGGATTAAATTCGTCATTTTTAAAATATTTTGTTGATTCTTTAGCTGAATCTATGTCTAAGGAAAGAGAGAAGTCGATATCGTCGAGAGCGATTTTTACAAATTCAAAATGCCTTTCGGCAGATGTTGGAGCAGGGTTTGACCCTGGATTCCCCGATGTATTGGACAAGATGAACGCGGCTTTTTTAAATTATGGCGTGGCAGTTATGAAATATTCCGGTTCTGGGGGAAAATCTGGGACAAATGACGCTTCGGCTGAATACATTGGAGAGATCCGAAGCCTATTTGAAAAAAATAATATTGCCTGGCAGACCGTTGAATTGGGAAAAGTAGATATGGGCGGCGGCGGCACTGTCGCTAAATACATCTCATTTTTAAACGTTGATACTATAGATATAGGAGTGCCTGTGCTTTCTATGCATTCTCCGTTTGAGATAACGGCAAAAAACGACATATATATGGCGTATAAAGCGTTTTCAGCGTTTATTGGCCGTTAAATCCAATCACCTTTTTTCCCACACAGACATATATATAGTGGGGAGGTGGTTATTATAAATCGGTTTGTCTCAATCAAAAAACAAAAAATCGGTCGAAAGCTTATCGCGATAGGCTTGATGCTTATCGGTCTGATCATCATAGTTGATCTACGCATCCGACCGATAATAACAAAATCCGCCTCTTATCAGAGCCGGATTTTAACTTCAAAGATAATAAATCAAACTCTGCTTGAAGAACTTGATAAAGATAACTATAATTATGACAATCTTGTTGCTCTCAGATATTCAGAAAGCGGAGAAGTACAATCGATCGAAACAAACATGCAGGTTGTTAATCGTCTTAAGGCCGAAAGCACACAGCTTATCAACGAGGCTATCAGTCAGATCGGTTCGCATGATTTGGGGATAGCGACCGGTACAATATCGGGCATTCAGATGTTATACGGAAGAGGTCCTCAGATACCAATATTTCTTGCCCCTAAGGGGTATGCTAGCGCCTCTTTGATAAGCGAATTTTCATCCGCCGGGATCAATCAAACACTGCATAGAATCGTTATGCGTGTGGATGTTGATTTATCCGCGATAATACCCGGATACACCACTTCTGTGATGACCGAAAGTGATTTCATTATCGCCGAAACAGTAATAGTCGGCAATATACCAAGCTCTTATACACATATTATTTCAGAAAATCCCGATTTAATAAACAAAGCCGCCATATTCGGAGCGGACACAATGTCTGCTCGCGCAATTCCGGATCAATAGATTATTTAATGAATGAGGCCGCTGGAGGCAAAAATGGATACATTCGAGCGCTATAATCAACTTTGCAAGATTATAAGCAAGCTGAACCATGAGTATTATGACTTAGACAACCCATCGGTCAGTGATTATGAATATGACCGCTTTATGACCGAATTAAAAGAAATTGAAGCGAAATATCCGCTTTTTATTAATCCTGATTCACCGTCCCAAAAGGTCGGCGGAACAGTAAGCGCACTTTTTCAGAAGGTTGAGCATACCGTACAAATGGGCAGCTTGCAGGATGTTTTCAATGTAGAAGATCTGTATGATTTTGATAAGCGGGTTCGCCGGGTTGTAAAGCCTGAATATGTCATAGAGCCAAAAATCGACGGCCTTTCAGTGTCATTAGAATACCGAAACGGAAAATTTATCCGCGGCTCCACACGTGGTGACGGGATTATAGGTGAGGATATAACCGACAACCTGAGGGTAATTTTAAACGTCCCCAAAGAATTAAAGCTTAAATTATCATACATCGAGGTGCGAGGAGAAGTGTATCTGCCCCGCGAAAGTTTTTCGTCTCTTGTTGCAGCACAGCTTGAAAAAGGAGAGCGTCCTTTTAAAAATCCCCGAAACGCGGCGGCCGGCTCTCTTAGGCAAAAAGACAGCGAAATTGTAAAAAGCCGAGGTCTTGATATTTATTGTTTTAATATTCAGCAAATTGAAGGACATGCTTTGTTTAATCACATACAATCGCTTAAATTCATGGAAAATTTGGGATTTAAGGTGATACCGGGCTATATACTCTGTTCCGATATAGACGAAGCAGTTAAATATATAGCAGAGATAGGAGAAAAACGCAGCGATTTCCGGTTTGATATTGACGGCGCGGTAATTAAAGTCAATAGCTTTTTACAGCGCGACGAGTTGGGCTCAACTTCAAAATTCCCAAAATGGGCGGCAGCGTTTAAATATCCGCCTGAAGAAAAGCATACCACCGTCACCGCCATTGAAGTAAATGTCGGTCGCACAGGCGCGCTTACCCCGCTAGCAGT
>JAISVH010000136.1 GCA_031271685.1 Eubacterium sp.
AGCCGTCAGCACGCTGCAGTAAATCTCCCCTTTCCCTGCAGTAAATCTCCCCGATAAATGCAGTAAATCTCCCCGTTAGCTGCAGTAAATCTCACCTTTCGCGCCTTCCGAAAACCGCCTAAAACCCAGCAAACATCAAGGTTTCCCGCTTTCCAGATTTTCGCCCCTAAATATTTAAATAAAAAGAAATATAAGAAATATCATATTATCTTCGCGCGTACGCGCGTGTGTGCGCGCGCGAGGCAAGCAAACCACCTCCCACTTCATAAAGGGGAGAAATAATTTGACAACCTCCCCTTTGAAGTGCTATTATATCTAAGCACCAGTATCTTCTAAGCATGGGAGAAAAAATGGGACAAGACCTCTTTGACAATGAACACCAACGGAACCTTGACGAAATGAGAGATTACAAGGTTGTTAAAGCTAACGACCTTATTCAAAAAACCCGTTTCAACCTAACGTTACAGGAACAGAAAATAATTCTGTTCCTCATCAGCAAGATTAAACCCGAAGACTTAGAGCTAAAAACCCACGATTTTAAAATTTTGGAGTTTTGCCAAGTATGCGGTATTGAAACCGACAGCGGCGGCAACTACAAATACATAAAAAACACCATAAAATCACTCTCTGATAAAAGTTTCTGGATAGAGATAGACCAAAAAGAAAAATTACTTCGCTGGATATATACCGCTGAAATCAGCAAAAGGAGTGGTTTAATCAGTATTCGCTTGAGTGATGAGATTAAAGCGTTCTTAATCCAGCTACAAGAAAAATTCACTCAATACGAACTTATTTATACTTTAAGCATGAAGAGCCAATACTCAATCAGACTTTACGAATTACTTAAAAGCTACGAATACCGTCATGGACACATCTTCAGTATCGAAGAATTAAAGAAAAAATTAAATGCCGAAACTTATAATCGTTTTCAAGATTTAAGACGTTACTCGCTAGAGCCTGCCCTTAAAGAGATTAACGAGTTAACTGACCTTACCGTGACTTATGCAGTGGAAAAAGTAGGTAGAAAATTTGAAAAAATTAAGTTTGACGTTGAATTAAAAAAAGATTCTTTCGAGAGGTTCAGAGTATTCAAGCAAATCGAGGCTAATTTAGGCGGCAAAAACAAACCAAAACAGACGAAAACAAGTTTGCGGGTCAGCAAAAAAAATTAACCCCATGAGCATGCAAACGGGATTGTTTTTCTTAGCTATATATGCGATACTTTCCACAATGCCCCTAAGAGGCGCGTACACGCTCGCTGTGACGTTTTAGGAGCGCGGGAATAGTTTTGTACCACTCACGCGCCAGAATCGCGCTACGCGCAAATTAGGGGCCAAATACGCGAAATCGAAATTTTCGCCTTAATAATACGGAGCTTTGTCAATCTTAAAAACGCCGAACGGCGAAAATAACACGATTTGCTCTAGCGTGGCAAACTCTTCGGGCTTTATCCGCGCTTTTTCCTCGGTAGTCTGGGTTATGCTCGTTCCAGCTTTAAAATTGGTGAAACGCTCAAATTGTTGGCTGTTTATCACTTTGTATTTTTCGTATGTACCTACTAACTTTGAAAAATACTCCTGCGATTCCGCGTCCGTGGCGCTCAGTATTGCCTTGTATTGGCAGGTGTCGGCGATTACTTGCCGCGATTCTTTACCGTAAATCAAGTCTAATTGGGCCAAGCTCTGCAAAATAATACATATAGTTATCTTCTTGCTCCGCAAAGTTGCCAGCCCGTCAACAATCCCCTCCATTTTGCCGAGCCGCGCGAACTCGTCAAGCAAGAACAGTATCGGCGTTGCGCTCCGTTCCTCGCGCTTTTCAAAATGCGTTAAAAACTGGCTGACTATCAGCGTTAAAAGGTTTTTCCATTGCCGCAATAAATGCTCGGGGATTTGAAGAAAAATATCGTATCCCATTTCTAAATCTTCGGGGCTTATGGTTTGTTTCTGCGATAAGGCGTTTCTGATGTCTTTATCTGTCACAAAAACCATTATGTTATTGCTCAATTCTGCGAAAATGCTTGAAAGCGTCTTTAATTCCATGTCGGCAAAGCTATTCACGAAAAAAGCTGCCTCGCGCGTTTCGCTCGTGCTGATTTCCTCAACCAAAACGCTAATTTTCGTTGAGAGAATCTTCTCAATCATTTCGATAAACGAAAATCCGAGGTTGAAAAAGTGCAGTATTGCACCCGAAAATAGGTTTTGTGCGCTTTGAATCCAGAACGGCTCTTTTGCGCTTGACGGCAGCGGTATTAGCGCATTAGCGATTGCTTTTGCCTCTTGCGCTTGGTTGTCGGCTTCGGCAAGCAGATAAAAAGGGTTGTAACCAAGCCGTTCGTCACAAATAATCGAGGGGCCGAATATTTTAATGTTTTTCAATCTGTCTATGCTCATATCCGTTATTTTGTCGCTCAATTCGCCTTTAATATCCACCGCGAAAAACCGCTCATTCCACGCAAGAAGCGTCGGGATAGCAATGCACGAGCTTTTTCCGCTCCCCACGCCACCGACAACCATAACATGACCGTCCGCCTGCTCATCTTTAGCGATTGTCTGCCCCTGCTGTTTACCGAAAATGAACCCGTGAACGTCAATATCGCGGTTAAGCGTGAGCCTGCTAACTACGGGCGGCAATACCTCGGCATTTGGCGGCTCTTTAACAGGGTTTGACGTTAGAGAGTTTGCTATTGTCTTAGCCGCAAATTTCCCGCTTGTGCTGAGGATTTTTCCGATTGCCCTCATAGAAAGATTAAGAAGTTCTTCATCAAAGATGATTTTTCACCTCGAATTTTATATTTTGCTGTAGATGAGCAATACTGACTTCTGAAAATATCGTTGCATTCTACAATGATTGGAACCTAGTTATTTGTGTTATAGCCCCTGGATACGCTCCCCAATGACCTGTATTCCATTTGCTAAATACACCTTCAACCAAAACACATCTGCCACTTGCTTTTTTTAATAAGAAATAGGTAAAGGTCTGTCTTCCGTTATCATTTAGGCTAAGCCATATAGCGTTTGCACTAATATGATTTTTATAATCATCCGCGCTTGAATAAAGTGCATCTTCCTCGAACTGTAAACGACACACTCCATGAACTCTCACTAACTTTCCACTGTACTCCTGCGGATTGTCTATTAAATCAGTAATTGATACTTCTATCGCTTCTGGGGACACGTTACCATAACTAATGTTAAAGTTGTTTACAAAAACAATACTAATCATAATTAATGCAACAAAAATTATCAAAATAGATTTTGAGAAGTGCATCTTATTTTTCTTAAATTCCACAATTAAATCCTTTCTGATTACTAAATTAAGTATTATTAGCCTTTTATTTAACTATTTGATACAACTCATTTATACGGTCGGGAGTCAAAGCTTTCAATTTGAAGTTGTTTTTTACTTCTATTTCTTCATAACCGCCTGTGCCAGAATTGTAGATTAATTTGTGAACCTCTGCTCGGTCTGTACCTATAACATAGTGACCTCCAACTTTAGCAGCATACATAATCATAATTTTTGCAGAATCCCTATCTTTATCTGAAAAATTTGGACTATTATCAAGATAAGATAGCCACGGGCTCGGGTGAGAATGAACCCCTGCAACTAATATAGAATCTTCTGGTATGAAATAAAGTAAATATTCAGGGTTTACATTTCCTGCACTCCCATAAATGCTCCATGTATAGGAAAAACTCCCATCGGGTTGTTGGAAAATCAACGCAGCAAATTCACGATGTACCAAAAAGCTTTCCGCAAAATAATTAAATACCCAATCTAAAGCTGCTTCGTCCATAGTAGAAAAACTTCCAATTTTCAGTTCTAGCGGAGAAACAATTTTCGTATGCGGAATATCATAATAATTTTCTTGATTTTTGTTGTATACCATATATACTAGGGAAGAAATTTTAACCGTTATTTTATTGGCGCGAATATAAAACCCTGTGCCGTTAAAATATTTATACACTTCTCCGCTCGTTACGAGGTCTAAACCACCTTCGCTATTAATTTTATACAACTCTTGCACATAAGAAGCTGTTTCGCCCATGCGAAAAAACGCTCTTGCCATATATTTTTCATTCCCACGAGTGAAGTCAAACTTTACGGAATTTATATTGTTTTCCGTAGACCAATAAGGCTGATATGTTGCGTAGCGTTCGCCATATATTGATTTAAGAATACTTGTCAAATCCCCATAAAACCCCGCTTCTTTATGATAGCCGCTCACCTCGTATACGTTTGTTATTGACTGTCCGTTTACTGATGCACTAAGAATAGGGGTTGATAGCTGTGCTGAAATATCATCGTTTAGTAAGTATTCTGTAATTAATTCACTAAAAAAGCCAATTATAGCATTATAACCGAACTTATCAATCGCGATTTGTGATGCATTCCATTCCTCAAAACTTACATTTTCATAATCACTATAGCGCACATCATAAACACGGGCTATGTTTTTATAATCGCTTTCGCTTACATTTTTCCCGTTTACCTCATAAATGTTGCTATAATCATTATCATAATCCCAACCTTCGCCGAGATTAATAATTTCTGTCCATTTGCCGCCTTTTATTGTTGAATATGTACGCAATGTTCCTGCGTTTTCTTCATACTTAATTAAATTAGTATACTTCACTAAGTAATTTACACCGTCAATGCCTGTTGTAATGTCAATACGAAAATCGGGGCCGCCTAATTCTGCGTACATACTGTCCTCGGCTATTTTCACAAGAGCCTTTAACGAGGTGTCATAAGTATAAATAACAAAGTTTACGCCATAAGGTTCCCCCGTTGTGACACAATAAAGCAATTCTTCTAATTCATCTGCGTTAAAATCGACAAGCTGCGCATACAATATTTCGCCAGCGTTTATAGTATCGCCGTAACCATACAAATAATCTTGAAGTTCGATAAGGTCTTTATCCCCCGCAAGAATACCATACTTATCAATTTCTTGCATTAATAAATCGTAGTATGCTTGATATGCTTCGTTTATGTCCTGTTGCCAATCGGTGGAATAACTGACTTGTTCTGGCGTAGCACCTGTATCTTCAAACACAAGTGATTCGGCATTACTATTTTCGCCGACGCTTTCAGAATCATCAACCCAAAACCATGCGGCACTAGGGTCATACTCCGTACCAGGCTGAAAGCCTTCTTCGCTCTGCACATCGCCACACGCGCCAAGCATGAACGAAAGGCATAAAACGAGCGCAATCAAGACGTTTTTACACCTTATAGCCGTTGCGAGTTTTATGCCCTTCATAAAGAAGCCTCCCCCTAAGATGTCTGAACCCTGTAATGAAAAAGCATTATTCTTAATTCAAGTTGCGTTATTGCTTTTTAAACTCCGAACCTGCAAACCATATTGAGCCGTCTTTGTATTCGCACAACGTAAGTCCCGAAAGCCCGCCGTCAAGCGTGATAGCCCCTGTCGTTTTGTCGTACTCGTATTTAACGGTCGTTGCGCCAGCTAAACCCATATCAAGCGTGAAATTACTTCCCTTGATGATAATGGCTTGCGAAGTAGACGAAATAGCTTGTAAAGCTGGGTCTGTCGGCACATATTTCCCATTGGGTACGCCCCCGCAAGCGGTGAGCGTTCCCATCACGGCAACGAGTAACAGCACCATTGCCAACGCCTTTACTGCTTTGGTTCTCATGCTTAAACTCCCCTTTAAGCGTTTTTTGAATATATAAATATCTTATCGCCATAAAAATATAAAAGTCAAGCCTTGTTTTGATATATTTTTACAAAATATTCTGGTTATCTTGCGCCTTTGGACAAAACGTTGGGATAGGGCTTTTTTTCATCGGTTCTGCCAATGAGATAATCAACGCTCGTTTGGTAATAGTCGGCGAGTTTGTCGGCTATCCAAATAGGGAGCGCACGAACGCCGCGCTCCATTTTTGAATAGTCCGACTGGTCGCAACCGAGATAATCGGAAATGTCTTTTTGTGTTTTGTCGCTATCTTCCCGCAAATCGCGTATTTTAAGCCGTTTTCCCATGTCAACACGCCCCCGAAAATATTATAGGGCAGGGCAAATTACCCTATTGACACTTAGGGCAAATTGCCCTACAATGACTAAAAATGGGGAAAAATCTCCAAAAATCACATATTGGGGGAGGTGAAAACGGTGTACATCGCAATAGTAATCATAGCGGGATTGTTGTTCGGGGTTCTGCCAGTATGGCTGAACGCACGGCGCAAGAAAAAGGAGCGCATGTTGCAACAGGCGCAATTAAACGAGTTAAAGAGCCTCAAAGACGAGGTAAAAAAATTAAAGGGGTAGCGCGTGACGATTCAATCGCGATAGGTATAACGAATTGAATGTTGCATAAATAGCGCAAAATGATTAGACAAACGCCGCCTAATTTTCCATTGGCGGCGTTTTATCTGCGCCTATAAATCTCCCTCGCTTTCTGCCGTTCCCACTCTTTTTCACGCTCCCGCCGCTCGGTCAAGGCTTTGGCTTGTTCGGGGCGTAAATCTTTGACTATGGTGTAAAAATTGTTTTCCGTCACGAGGTCTAAATTGCGCTCTATTTGCGCTCTTGCAATGTTTTCTCGTGCCGATTTCTGATTTTGGCGGGATTCTTTATCAAGCCGCGCGAGTTCGTCGCGTATTTCTTGAGCCTTCGGGGATATTTCCGCAAGAAGTTTCTGCCGTTGGTATTTCAGCAAGAAAATGCCCTGTTCTTCGGTAAGCGGCGATAGCTTTTCTCTTAGTTTTTCTTCTAAATGCCCTTTGCTTTGGGCTATGCTCTCGCGGCGGCTGACTTCGCCTCCAGCTTCGCGGTGGTCGATTCCGTAGGTGCGCTCAAAATACTTAATAGCTTGCTCCCGCGAATGCTCTAAACGCTTTATTTGTTCATCAATCGGCTTTTTATTCGCAAAAACTCCCATTTCTCGGCGTTCTGCTCTTAGCGTGGTTAGCCCCTCGGTCAAGGTGTTAATTTGCTCGGCGCGTTCGGCGATTTTTTCAGCCTGCACCCGCGCGACGTTCGCCTCTTGCCGCGCTTGGGATGTTTCCTGTGTTAAGGCGGAAATTTCGGTTTCTAAATTAAAAACTCCCTGCTTTAATTCGTGCATTAATACCGCTGTGGCTTTCGGTGAAATCTCTGCATTACGCGCGGCAATTTCCCTGTGTTCCTTTACTTTGTAGCTGTCCCGCCCTGCGCGTTCCATGTTCTTAGCACTTACGCCGATATGTATAGTTGGCTCTCGGTCAATCCCCTGCGCCTTTAGCGTTCGGTGGTCTATCCGCTCGGACAGCTCTTTTTTTATCAAGCGTTCGTTGCACACATCAGCCCACTTTTCGCGCCACTCCAACAAGCATTTTCTGTCGTTCCAATCGCGGTTTTTATTGCCGAACCCCTTTTCCGTGACATGGCGGGTAGTTAATAAAATATGCGCGTGCGGATTGCCGTCCCCTTTGTCGTGTATGGCGAAGTCGGCGCACATGCCCCGCTTTACGAAGTTCTCGCGAATGTAATCACGCATGATTTCAAGCTGTTCCTCGCGGCTAAACTCCACGGGAAGCGCAACGTCAATATCCCGCGCGGTTTGCGCGTCATGCCGACGCTCTGTCTTTTCTACGGCGTTCCATAACGTGGCACGGTCAGCAAAATCCCTCGGCGCGTTATCGGGCAGAATAATCTCAGAATGTATAACGCCCCTTTTTCGCGTGAAGTCGTGGATTATTCCCTCTTGCTCGTTCTCCAGCTTGCCGCCCGAGCGATACGCTGCCGCCGCTAGTAAATCCGATTTTTGCGGCGTGTAATCATGCGTTATCCCGTCCTTTTCGCTTTTCAGTTTTTCAGCGGAACGGTACGCAGCGGCGGCAACCGATGAGCGCCCTTTGCTTCGGCTTACTATGCTAACATGTAGGTGATAAATTGCCAAAGAAACGCCCTCCTGCCATGACTACATGAAGTAATCCTATGCTTACAGCCTTGTCCCGTTTGCGTTGTCCGCGCACACATCGCGAAGCGATGTATAAGTGCGCCCTTGATTTGTCCTTCCGAGGGGAGCCGAGAAAGGACAAACCCTTTCGCTTTTGGCTTGCCTACTTTTTGATGGAAAAAGCGTTTGCTTTTTTCGTCAAAAAGGTGCTATTATATTATAATAGCAAGCAAGCAAAAGCGAGGATTTTTCGCAGAAAAATCCTAATATAGCATGGCTGGAGCTACTTAAAATAGTTCGGGATTGAAAAACTTGACAAATACATCTTAAAAGGTGTATAATTAATTTGAAAGGGGCAACAATGAAATTACATTCGTATGAATCATTAGGCGGGAAGAATTTAATATTAGACTACATTCTCAAACTTAGCAAAGATGAGCAAGTGGACGGTTTTTCTGTGTTAGAGAAACTGGAAGAAGGCAGGTTTGACGAACTCACCATAAAACCCTGGCGCGGTAAAATTTCAGAGGTTTATTTTTACAAACACAATCGCATATTCTATGTTATACCAGACGGTGAGGACATATATTTACTTCACGCTTGCCGAAAACAAAAGAATAAAACGGAAAAACAAGATAGTGAAAAAGTGATAAAAAGAGCTCAAGAAATAGGCGAGATATTATCAAAAAAATTTATTTAGGGGGTAGTTATTATGCCTTTTAGTGAAATGAACGTAAAAAAAGAAATAGAGCGCAGAAAAAATGCGGATTCCGAATTTAAAAAATCTTGGGATGATAGCCGCATGGAATATGACCTATTGGGGCAATTTATGAAACTTCGTAAAGAGCAGGGATTTTCCCAAGCTGATATTGCTGAATTTTTGGGCAGCACTCAGCAAGTGATTTCGCGCATTGAAAAGCACGAGCAAAGCCCAACGCTTAAAACTCTATGCAACTGGGCGAATGTTCTCAATGTTGACATTCAGCTTGTTCCCCGACAAATGTGAAAAAACATTCCTTGAAAATGGGCTGAATCTTAATATCTCACTTCAATTTGTGCCACTCCGTAGCCCTTTTTATGGGGCGGCAACTTTTCATTGCGGTAATTTGTTCGTTCCAGTCCTTTAAGCCCCCTTTGGGTTCGCGTACAATAAAGGGGATTTTCTCGCGTTCAACCTCTTTTATGAAGTTCTTCCCCGCTTCGTCATTGTCCACGCATAAAACAGTCGTTAAACCGCCTTTAAACGCCTTTAGAGTGTGCCTCAGTATGTTTATCTTAACCCCTGCTAACGAAACTAAAATGCACCTTTCAAGCCGCTTTCTCTCTATGTTTTTCTTGATGTCTATAAAACTCGCTAGGTCTATCGCGCTTTCAAAAAAGAGGGCATAATCAAAAGAATCATCTTCGGAAAACCGCACATTGAAGCCATAACCGTATTTGCTGTGCTTTTTAACCCCTTTGTAACTTCTTCCGCTCGTTCCGTGAGTTTCCGCGCCAACGATAATATTGTTCTCGTCATAGATAGGAAAAATGGCGTTGTTGCTCTGCTTTTCTTGGAATAGAAGCTCATTTTCAATAAGGTATTCAATCACATTACGCGCTATGGAGCGGCTATTAACCAGATATTTTTTAACCCTTTCCGCTCCCGCAGATGTCGCTTCCCTGTCAAACTCGAAAACACCGCCGCCCTCGCTCATCGGCGCGGCCGACACGTTCGCCAACGCTGAAACTGCCGCCGCGAAATTCATTCCCTTGTGATTAACAAGATAATCTATCGCGTTCCCATGCTCCCCGCGGCTGTTCCAGTAATACGCATTTCTTGAAAACGTCAAACTATCATGTTCTTTGTGCCTGTATCTAAGCCCGTTTTTAATAAGCGGCTCCCCCGCGCTTATTAAATATTCCGCTAAATTCGCTTGCCGAGCCTTTTGAATTACTTCTTTTTCAACCAACTGAAAAAACCCCTTTTCGGCTTTTCTTCTTCGATTAGCTTTCCGCTGTCAATTATATTTTCCATTGTTTCGGCTAATGCGTTGCGGCGGTCGGCGTTTATGCTCTCGGCTTGGATTCGTATTGTTGCGGTTAGTTCCTCTATCTGCTTATTTTTTAGCTCCAGCTCGTTTTTAAGCATTTGTATCAGCGTATCCGTATGCGTATCCTGTATGTGCTCCGTATGTATATCCTGTATGCGCTCCGTATGCGCTCCTACGGATACGCTCTCGCCGTTTTCCCCGCTCAAAAAGTCGGCTTTTATGATTTCCTCGCCCTGCTCCAATATATACGTTGTCCCGCGCTCCGTATGCACATACGGACATACTTCCGTATATAGCTTGCCCTTATACCGCTTATATACCGCCTGTTTCGATACGCCTATCTCTTTTGCTATCTGCAATATCGTTTTCATTCGTGAGCCCCTGCGCCATTTTTTTATATGCCATTATACCAGATGAAGAAGTGATTGGCGAGGGGCCGCCAACAGGCGTAATTAATTTCCTCAAAATTATTTTTTCATAGCAATAGATTTTCGCCCGTCTGCCCTAGTAGCGGCTATATTGTCTAAGGGATTATATAAATCAAAATTGCGCTGTAAATCGCCCCCGAACATTTCAAGGTACTCATGCACTATATCGTTGGAACTATGCCCCAAAATGCTCTTTAACCGTGCAATATCGCCCCCGTTCAATATCCAGTTTTTGGCGAACGTGTGCCGATATAGATGTATGCTCGTTTTTTCTACGCCGCGTTTTCTATTGTATCGCTTAATAGCTGAAACGATTGCCGCCTTTTCGAGTTTATCCCCATAACGAGTACAAAATAAATAATCGTCCTGTTCACCTTTTCTGTATTGCAGATAATCAATCAAAATCTTTTCAAGCGTTGACGATAGCGGAATTATGTATTGCCGCCTATTCTTTAATTTGGTTAATAAAATTTCATGGTGCTTAAAATTTATGTCGCGTATTTTCACGTTGCAGACAGTTGAAAGCCGATTTCCCGTTGCCAATAAATAGTTTGAAATAACCCAATTCCTGTACTCAGCAAAATCACACTTCTTCAAATTCGGCTTTTTTAAAAGCGCGTCTAATTCATATTCCGTGTATGTCCTCTTAACCGCTTTTTCTTGCCTAATAAGCGAGATTTTAAATTCTTCTAAATACCCTTGTGCCATAAAGAAATATAAAATTGCCCTAAGACCGCGCAAATTAGTATTAACCGTTACGCTTGAAATGGCGGGTTTTTTACATTTTAGAAAATGTGTGTAATCTTCAATAGTTCTTTTTGTTATGTCGATACATGAATTTTCCCCCGAAAAGAAATTTGTGAATCCCTTTTTCACCCCCTCATAGTAAATAATTGTTTCACCCGACACATTTTGATTTTTTTTCACTCTGATGAATTGTTCAAAAGCCTCGTTTATCGTCATGTGTGACGAAATTTGTTGCAAATTGATTTGTTGCCGCATTGATAATCACCTCGTAAATTATTATTAGTTTTGGGACAAAATTAGTCCGCAGACCCTCTAAAAAAACCTCAAACAGTCTAGCGGGCTAACAAGCAGAAAAGGTTAAACAACTTGTCCGTTTGCTTAAAAATTAAGAAAGGACAAGCCCCGCTAGTTACGCAGAGTTTGTCCACATTACACAAAATGATTGGTACGCCCGGCGGGACTTGAACCCACGACCTCCGGAGTCGGAGTCCGCGAATTAGTGTCTGCAACACGCCACCGCCGAAAAACATTTATATAATGTGTGTTTTCTCTCTGCAACCAATGGACTTTTTTCTGCGCAGTCTGCCAGACCGCAATAAAACTTAGTTTTTTATTATAGTGCCTTTTCCCATTCCAAACTTGTCCCAAGCAGCTCTCTAAAACTGCTTCTAACATGACATTATCAAACATAATTCTACATGTCAATATATTTAATTCTTCAATAATAACATTTTTTTGCTGGCCCGAAACTGGCATAGCGATATTGGAGAGCAAGCACTCAAAAGTTATCCACAAAAACGCCGTCGCGGTCACGTTTGAGCCGTCAGCACGCTGCAGTAAATCTCCCCTTTCCCTGCAGTAAATCTCCCCGATAAATGCAGTAAATCTCCCCGTTAGCTGCAGTAAATCTCACCTTTCGCGCCTTCCGAAAACCGCC
>JAISVH010000147.1 GCA_031271685.1 Eubacterium sp.
TTATAAACTTGCAACAACTCAACAAGTTCTTTAACAATTCGGGCGTTTGCCTTAAAAGTTTTATCATCGCAAACTTCAACAAAAGCAAACTCAGGGTTTTTTTGCAGCCGCATTTTAACCAACATTTCTTTTATTTCTTTTTTGGTTTCATTATCGCCAAAACCCGCCAATTTTTCATCAATATATTTCTCTGGATAATCGGTTACGGTGATGTTCAAAAATCTATACATACCCTTTGAATAAAGGTCGTTAAGTCTCATTTGCAGGCTTTCATCATTATCTGTTTCTAACCATTGGAACGATAGCTCGCTATTGCCTTGTTTATCCTCATCTATGATTTTGCACACAAAAAGATTTAGGAGTTTGTTAAATGCGTTAGGTTTATCGCTAACTACATTATGCCTCAAAATTTCCATAATTTGATTGAAAATTTTACCGCTATCCTCTTGCTTAATGTCAAGCAATTTATCGTAAGTAATTGCCTTATGCTCAATTACATAAGGCTTTACTCCGTTTTCAAAAATGCCGTTATCCTTGAAGTTTTTGTTCCAATGCTCAACTATCTCTTTTGTTCCCGATAATGTTTGCCATTCTTCAAGAGCAGGAATAATAATGTTTGTAAATTGAATAGATTTCTTGTTTGTTTTTGAGGCATATAAGCATAGATACTTTGTTGCTCTATCGTTGGTGTAGTACGAAAAGAGTTGCCCACCGTCTTTAAGCATTTTTGATTTTTCTTTTTCGTACTCCTGCCCCCAAGTTTTGCACTCTATCATTAAAAACGGCGTACTGTCTGTATTATTTACTAACACATCAATCTTGCCTTTGTTCTTATGTCCTAATAAATAATTCTTTTCTAACTCAATATTTTGAGGCTTATAGCCTTGTTCTAAAATTCTATTTACGCATTCTAAAACAACTAAATTTTCGGAATGTGAAAAGTTAGCCGTCGTGTTATCCCATAGCTTAATTTTATCGCCATAGTTGATTTTTTGCCCGTTAAAATCAACCTCAATAGAAAAGTTTGCGTGTTGAGAAAACATCTTTATGTAGATGTTATTTTCGCCGTTTTTCGGAGTAAATCCCAAGATGTCTAAAAGGTCTTTAATATGAGCTTCCGTCATACTTATTACTCCTTTCCCAATTTGTCTATATCGGCTTTTTTAATCCGCCACGCTTTGCCGTATTTAGAAGCAGGTAGCTTTTTGTCTTTAATCCATTGCCGAATTGTCCGCTCAGACAACTGCAAATATTCTGCCGCTTGTGCTGTTGTTAGCAATTCTGACACTCGCAACCACCCCTAAAATTATTCACTGTTATGATACAATAATAATCTTTGCCCGTCAAAGATTTTTTAGGAATATAGCGGAAGATTGCGGAAGATAAGGATTGATTGCAGCAATCTTCCTCTGCTCTACAATGATTTCACTATATTTTTACCTTGTATACCGGTTTTCCTGTCGATACCATTGCGATTTATTGAACTATGGCGTGTCTTAAAGAAAATTGAATTTTAAGTTTTAAACGGCTCCGCCTTGGGGCCGTTTTTTATGTCATAGGAAACTGCTTGATTCTGCGGAAACGTCCCTTCGTGAATATATTCTATACAATTAAATGATTATCCATGGACTAAACTGCATGGAGTCGTAATGTAGTCCATTTACATTTCCCCTGCCTTGCCGATACAATAAGCCGTGCAGAAAAAGGGCAAAGCTACGCCAATCTTAGCAGGGAAGGTGATGGAATGGGAATAAATTCTTTTTTGAAGTAATGAAACAACCTATATAGGCGGTGTTCCCGTTTATACGTCATTTTCACCGCCTATATGCTTCAGACGGAAAAATTATTAAACAAATTGGAGGTAATGGAATGAAACGGACAAAGAAAGTATTATCTATGGCATTGGCGCTTATCACGGCGCTATTGCTGATACCGGCAATACCGGTGTATGCGGATTCAGAGTACGACCTGTCGCAAACCATCAACGAGGCAAACGGCGACGGAAGGACGCCGTTTAACCCGCAATGGGTGGACGGCGCGAACGGCATCGTCAGCTTTGACGTGCAAAACCCGGAGCTTTACAGCGATATGGTATATTTAGTTTATCGTGTCCGCGTTTATCTTGACAAAAATTACATCGGTGAGGAAGAAATCGGCACAAAGGTGGGAAGCTCAACGGCTACCGTTGACATATCGGAATATATGGACGGCGATGGCGAATATGAATTTGTCGTCTACTTTTACGACGGTATGAATTCCCCGAAAAACATCGCTAAATCAGCAACCTATGTAAGAGGTGCGCCGCGCCCTTCAGCCGTCACCGGAAGTTCAACGTCGCAGCCGCTTTCGTTGCCTGTCCGGGCGGCGAATACCATATCTTTTTCCCGCGCGATTAAAGCCGACAATACTTTATGGAACTGGGCATCGGGAACGCCCAAAAACATAATGGATAACGTGAAAGCCATTTCAATCTACCCGGACAGCGCCGCCATTATTAAGACGGACGGAAGCGGTTGGTACGACGATGGCGACCAAGAATATGTAAAAGTAACCGACAATGCCGCGTTTATTTCGCAAGGCGAATCGTTCAGTTTTATTGACGGCAACGGCGGGCTTTGGCTCGAACTGGATTCCGCCCTCACTCACGTTGCCGACAATGTGGTGGACGCAGC
>JAISVH010000044.1 GCA_031271685.1 Eubacterium sp.
AATATCAAATATTTTTTCGCCGCTGCCCTCAGCGCATACGGTAATTGTAGTTTCGCCTGACATTTTGGCGGTTAGATCTTCAGCTGTATCGTCGGCGACAATACGTCCTTTGTTTATGATTACGATTCGGTCGCACACAGCCTTAATTTCGCTTAGAATATGAGATGACATTATCATTGTATGATTTTTTCCTAGCCTTTTTAAAAGGCTTCTGATTTCAATGATTTGCTGCGGGTCAAGCCCAACGGTCGGTTCGTCAAGAATCAATACTTTAGGATTGCCGACCAGCGCCCCGGCAAGGCCGACCCTTTGACGGTAACCTTTTGATAGGTTCCCGATAATACGTTTTCTTACATCGTCGATTTTTGTAAGCTCACAAATTTCGTTTAGATGTGAATTTCTAGGCAAGTCGCTTTTTTTTAGCCCATAAACGAATTTCAGATATTCGTCCGCTGTCATGTCAAAATAAAGCGGCGGCTGTTCGGGCAAATATCCGATATTTTTTTTTGCGGCGACCGGGTTGTCGAGTATATCTATTCCGTTTATCAGCGCACGACCGGCAGTGGAGGATATATATCCGGTCAGCATATTCATCGTGGTAGTTTTTCCCGCTCCGTTTGGCCCCAGAAATCCTAAAATTTCTCCGTCGTTAGCTTTGAAAAAAATTTGATCAACCGCTTTTTTGCTTCCGTAAAATTTTGATAGATTTTCAACTTCAATCATTTGTTTTTCCCCTTATGCAAGCTTTTTAATCGCGATTTTTATTCTCCTGACCGTTTCGTCTTTTCCGATTATCGCACATAACTCAACGCCGCCGCCGGGAGTCATTGTTTTGCCGGACAACGCAACTCTAAGCGGAAATAATACCTGTCCGTTTTTAAGTCCGGATTTTTCAACGAAAGCCATTAAATTGTCGTGCAGGATGTTTTTTTGATAATTATCTAAAGTTTCTAGCATCGGAAGTAATTGACGTAAGATTTCACGTGAGTTTTCGGTATCGGTTTTCATTTTTTTGTTTTCAAAAAGAGATGTTTCGTATTCCGGCAGTTCGTCTATAAAATCAACCTGAGACGGAATATCGGTAAGCAACTCGGTTCGCGGTTGCAGCGCCGCGCATAGTATTTTATAATCTATGTCTTCTCGCTTACAGGCCAGCCGGACATATGGTTTTGCGCGGCTGATAAATTCTTCAAGCGATAAAGCGCGGATATACATACCATTTATAGCGCGCATCTTTATCGGATCAAAAATAGCGGGCGATTTTGAAATACCGGATATATCAAATTCTTTTTTTAGTTCGTCTAAATTGAAAATTTCGTTTTCACCTTTGGGAGCCCAGCCTAACAGGGCAATATAATTTAATATAGCGGGAATAAGATATCCTTGTTTTATAAAATCATCAAAATAGGCGTCGCCGTCACGCTTCGACAGCTTGTGCGCCGCATCGCGCATTATCTGTTCAACGTGTATATAAACAGGCGCCTCCCACCCGAAGGACTCATATAAAAGATTATATTTCGGGGCGGATGATAAATATTCGTTGCCTCTGACCACGTGTGTTATTTCCATAGTGTGGTCATCTATAACATTGGCAAAATTATAAGTCGGCATGCCGTCGGACTTTATTAGTATTTGGTCGTCAAGTTCACTGTTTTGCACGGTAATGTCACCATATATTTCATCATGAAAGATAGTCCTGCCTTCGGTGGGTATCTTTTGGCGTATGACATAAGGCGTGCCTGACGACAGCTTTTGTTTCACTTCATTATCGGATAAGTTCCTGCAATGTCTGTCATAAAAAGGCGTTAATCCCTTTGATTTTTGCTCTTCATGAATGGCATCCATTCTGTCTTTACCGCAAAAGCAGTAATATGCCTTTGCGTTTTTTATTAGTTTTGACGCATGCTCTCTATAGATATCCATACGCTCGCTTTGGATATATGGACCGTAATTTCCCCCTATGTCGGGTCCTTCATCCCAGTTCAAGCCGCACTGTTTAAGGGAATTATAAATGACATTGACCGCTCCGTCAACATAACGCTCTCGGTCGGTGTCTTCGATTCTTAAGATAAAATCACCATTATTCTTTTTTGCGATGAGATAAGTATACAGCGCTGTGCGCAGATTTCCCAAATGCATAAATCCGGTCGGACTGGGTGCGAAGCGCGTCCTTATTTTTTTGCCGTCCATATTTTAAATTATCTCCTTTAAGGATGATTTTATATCAATTTCAATCTGTGATTTTAAATCTTCAATGCTGTTAAATTTTTGTTCGTCTCTTATAAAATCTATAAGCGACACCGTAATTGTTTCTCCATAAAAATTGCTGTCTGCGCTGCCGTTAAATCCGATCAAATGGGTTTCAATTACGGGCGATATGTTTTTATTATCAATGGTTGGCTTAAAACCTATATTTGTTATCGAGCGCTGCTGACACCCTCTAATTTTTGTCCAAGATCTATACACTCCGGGGCGCGGCATAACGTTGCCTTCGGGAAAAGCCTGATTTATTGTGGGGATATTTAGGTTGCGTCCCAACTTTCTCCCGTGGATTACAGGCAGCTCATACATCAGGTCGTACCCAAGGAGGAGGTTAGCTTCTTGAATATTTCCGGATTTAATAAGTTTACGTATTTCGGTTGAGCTGACAGCTTTTCCGTTGACTAGCACGGCAGGTATTTTTTTTGCCGCGATATTATGCATTGAGCAGATTTTTTTCAGTTCGCCGGGTCCCGCTTTTCCGTTTTTTCCAAATCGGAAATCATAGCCGCAAGTGACGTATTTTGCGTTAAGCTCACATATTAATATTTTTTCGACAAATTCTTCGGGAGAAAAATTTTTGGTTTCTATAAAATCAGGGGCAAAAATTTTTTTTACCCCTATGGACTTAAGCAGTTTGATCTTTTGTTCGTAGGTTATAATGTTTTCACGTTTTTTCATTTTTGGTAGAAGAGAGTTATCATTAAAAGTGAACACGGTGGGGTTGTATGAGCTGCGGTATACGGCAGCTTTTATAACCTCTATATGTCCCAGATGCAATCCGTCGAACATACCTAGCGCGACCGAAGCGCCTTTTTCAATCATTATTTAACCCCTTTACGCCTTTTGTGAGCTTTACTTCGGGTTGCATAAACCTTTGAATTATCTTTAAAGTGTGGTCTCCTGATATAATGGCAATTGCCCCAAAATATCCGTTGCAGTCATAAATAGAATACATCCCGTCATAAATTCTTTCAAGCCGTACCTTATCCGCTAAAAGCTTGACCCCGTTAGAAAACATTCTTGTCTGCGCCGCGTCCAGACGCGCTTTTGGGAGTAAACTATAAAGCTGTTCAACGGTAGTCATTTTGGCTATTATTCCTGGTTCGCCTTCTTTTACTCTTATTTCCTCAAGTTCTTCAATAGTAAGGCATTGTGAAAGCGAAAAACCGGACGACATTGTGCGGGTAAGAGAGGTCATAACGGCGCCGACTCCCAGTTGCTGCCCGAAATCATGGATAAGTGTGCGGATATAAGTGCCCTTTCCGCATTTAACTTTAATTATGCCGCGATTATCTTTATATTCCAGAACTTTTACGCTATAAATATTTATTTTTCTCGAAGTTCTTTCGATTTCTTCTCCTTTTCGCGCTAAATCATAAAGACGTGTTCCGTTAACCCTAACGGCGCTGTACATAGGAGGAATTTGTTCAACTTCTCCCTTTATTCTTTCGATAAAAATCATTTTATTTCTTGAAACATAAATGTCTTTTTTATCCAGCACTTTTCCGGTAATGTCTTGCGTGTCGGTGGTTATGCCGAATCTAAATCCGGCTATATATTCCTTAGAATTGTCAGGGCAAAAATCGACGGCTTTTGTGGCTCTGCCGATAAAAAGGGGCAATACACCCTCGGCCATGGGATCAAGTGTTCCGCCGTGCCCAATTCTTCGGATATTTAGTATTTTTCTAGTTTTTGCCACCACATCGAATGATGTAAAACCCTTTGGTTTGTTGATACATAAAATTCCGTCCATAGAAAATCCCTGCTAAAATTATAAATGTTTTTCAACTTCGCTAAGTATATTGTCTCTGCATTCTTCAAAAATTCCTTTTATTCGACATCCGGCGGCTTTTGCGTGCCCTCCGCCGTCGAAAGCCGCACAAATATTCTGCACGTTAACATATGTGTTCGAGCGCATAGATACCTTCCATATATTCGGTTCCTGTTCTTTAAAAGTAATGCTCAACTCAACGCCTTCGATCCTGCGCGGAATAGATGAAATTCCGCTTATATCTTCTCCCTTCGCCATATCTAAAATAGTTTTACTAAGAGAAGTCACAACTACTTTGCCATTAAAATAATATTCAAGTCGCTTTATCATGGCAGTTTCAATCATAATCCTTCTTTTGCTTTTAAACTCAAAAAGCGAAAAGTTAAGTTCGCCAAGGTTAAAGTCGAAATTCATAAGTTCGGCGGCGATCAAGTGCGACTGTTTTGTAGTGTTTGAAAATCTGAAGCATCCGGTATCTGTGGCAATGCCCGCATACAATGATTTAGCAATTTCACAATCTATTTCTACTTTTAAAAGTTTTATCAGCTCATAAATGATTTCGGCGGTTGCCGCCGCCGCCTCAAAAAGAGTATTTTTGGCATAGTCCGTATTTGAGATATGGTGATCGATTGATAAGTCAATTTTGCCGCCGTACGTTTCCTCAAATTCACCTAGCAGGCTTTCATCGGCTAAATCTGCGGAAACAACATATTCCGGATTAAAATCATCATCAACTATTATGCTTTTAAAAAAACCATAATTACTTGGGATTTTATCTTCGCAGATTACTTTAGCGCGTTTTCCTAGTTTTTGTAGTGCGCGGCAAAGGGCGTAACCGCTGCCAAGCGTGTCCCCGTCTGGTTCTGAGTGGCAGATGATGGCAAACTTATCATTTTGTTTTAAAAGGGTTACCGTCTCTTCTTTAGTTATTTTCATCTTCTTTTTCTCTTTTCGATAAATTATCTATTATGTCACTGATTTTTTCATAATAATCTAGAGAGTTGTCCGGTACAAATAAAAGTTCCGGAATTTTACGCATTTTTATTCGCCCATTTATCCGGCGCTTAAAAAAACCGCTTGAGGACATAAGACAGCTAATAGCAGCGTCGGGATATTCTTTTCCTCCAAAACAAGAAACATGAATTTTGCAGTATGACATATCGTTCGTGAGTTCGCAGCGGGTTATTGTTACAAGGCCGTCTGTTATCCTTGAATCTTTTAGCTCGGGTATTGCGATAGAGATTTCGCGCTTTATATCCTCGGATAAACGCTGAATATTATGGTTTGGCATTTATTATAACCTTTCTGTTAATCGCGATACTCCTCAACTATAAATGCTTCAAAAATATCGCCTTCTTTAAAGTCGCCGAAGCTTTGCAGGCTGATACCGCACTCATATCCTTGGGCGACCTCTTTTACGTCGTCCTTAAAGCGCTTAAGACTATCTATTTTATCAACATTTACAATAATGCCATCGCGCACTACGCGTATTTGGCAATTGCGCTGAACTTTTCCGTCCAATACATAGCAACCGGCCACAGCCCCTGTGCCTGTTATTTTAAATACATTTCGCACGTCTATTCGCGCTAAATCCACTTCACGGTATTTTGGAGCTAACAGGCCCTTCATGGCGGTTTGAACCTCTTCGATAGCATCGTAAATAATTCGGTAAAGTCTCAAGTCTACTTTATCACGTTTGGCGTTTTCGGTTGCTATGGGGTTGGGACGCACATTAAATCCGATGATTATAGCGTTGGACGCATTCGCCAGCATAACGTCGCTTTCGTTTACAGCGCCGACGCCGCCATGGATAACCTTGACGCGCACCTCGCTACCCGAAAGTTTTTCAAGTGACTGCTTAACCGCTTCCACCGACCCCTGAACGTCCGCTTTTACAATAAGGGGAAGCTCTTTTACTGTACCGTCTTCAATATGCGCGAACAGATTATCCAACGTAACCTTTTGATATGTTTTAAACTGCGCTTCTTTAGCTTCATGTTTGCGCTTTTCAGCTAATTCTCGAGCAAGCTTTTCATCCGCCACCACCGCAAAGTTATCGCCTGCGCTAGGAACTTCGGCAAGGCCCATGATTTCCACCGGTACCGAAGGACCTGCTTCCTTTATAACCTTTCCGGTGTCATTGCGCATAACGCGGACACGGCCCACGGAAGTGCCCGCTATTATAGTGTCTCCTGAATGCAAAGTCCCTTTTTGAACCAAAAGAGTGGCCACAGGACCGCGTCCCTTGTCAAGCCTTGCTTCTATTACCGTTCCTACGGCAAGTCGGTCAGGGTTACTTTTAAGTTCCATAACGTCGGAAGTGATGCTTATCATTTCAAGAAGATTATCAATTCCGATCCCTTGTTTCGCGGAAACATTAACGCATACCGTATCTCCGCCCCACTCTTCGGCTACAAGGCCATACTCGGTCAGCTCTTGCTTTACTCTTTCCGGATTGGCCCCCTCTTTATCTATTTTATTTATGGCTACTATCACGCCTACACCGGCGGCTTTGGCGTGGTTTATCGCTTCTATCGTTTGCGGCATTATTCCATCGTCCGCCGCCACAACTATTATTGCAATGTCTGTTACGCTGGCGCCGCGAGCGCGCATTGAAGTAAAAGCTTCATGTCCGGGAGTATCGAGAAATGTTATCTCTTTTCCGGTTGCTTTAACGCGATACGCGCCGATGTGTTGAGTTATCCCTCCCGCTTCGCCGCCGGCAACGTTTTCATCGCGGATACGGTCAAGCAATGATGTTTTGCCGTGATCTACGTGGCCCATAACCACTACTACCGGAGAACGTGGCTGAAGGTTTTCGTCCGTATCCTCTATCTCCTCAAAAAGTCGCTCCTCAATTGTTACTATTTTCTCGTGCTCAACTTTAGCTCCCAACTCCTCCGCAACCAGAGAAGCGGTGTCAAAATCGACAAATTCGTTTATAGAAGCCATTATGCCCAATCCAAAAAGCTTTTTTATAACGTCGCTAGCCGTTACTTTAAGTCTAGAAGCTAGTTCCGAGATCACTATTTCATCAGGGATGAGAACCTTAAGCTGCTGTTTTCTGGCACGCTCAAGCTCTAAGCGTTTAAGTTTTTGAGCTTCTGTTTCAAAATTTTTACCGTGATGGGCGTTTCCTCTTCCTTTTTGATTAGTCTTTTGATTTATTTTTTGTTTTTTAGCATAATTTTCATTTCTATATTTTTCGTTGCCAGTAACAGTAGGGGCAATTTTTTCGTAACGTTCGTTATATTTATCCAGTTCAACATAGCTACCGCGGGTGTCCACGCGTTTGGTTATCTGCTCTCCGCGCTGAACCGCCTCTCCTTTTGTTTTGGTTTTTGGCGGCTCGTTGGCTTTAAGGTTCCCAATGTCCACTAACGCTTCAATTTGCTTCGGACGAATTTTTGGTATTTTGGGTATTTCCGGCTTTTTAACCGGTGGAGGAGTAGTTTTCTGTTTTTCGGGTTCTTTTTCTTTTTTTGCGGCTAATGCCGGAATTTCATTTTTTTCAACAGCTTTTTTAGCTGTTACAGGCGGCTTCGCTTCCGGGTTAATAGGTTTTTCCGCTTTTTTAACTCCGGTTTTCTTTTCCTGCTTTTTTTCAGGCTTATTTTCCTCAACTTTTGCCATGGCAAAATACTCATTAAAACTGGAGACCTGATGTGACTGAGAAAACTTTTCAAGCACTATGCTGGCTTCTTCAGCCGTTAACGCGGAAGCCGGTTTTTTCTCAGCGTTCAAATATTCTTTTAACAGACCCGTTATGTCCGCCGGCATAAGCTCTAATTCCTTTGCCAGATCGCGAAGTTTAGTTTTTTGTTCCATTAAGTTTCCCCCAGTTTAAATAAGTAAATAAATTCCAGAAAACAGGATATCATATTTTCTTTATTTTCTTTTTACAAATAAGCTTTAAATTTTTTATAGAATCCTTCGTCGGTTATTCCTATTACAGCGATATTTTTCCCCATTACTCTCCCAATATCGTCTTTTGTCACCGAAAGTTTTATGATTTCAGCGTTTTTTGATTTAAATTTTAATTCTTTAAGAGTTTTGTCCGATATATCACATGAAACTAAAATTCCCGCTAGTTTAGAACTTGCATCCAGTGCTTCTTTTATAACGGCGTCGAATCCATTGATTAAAAATCCCGCTTTGCGGCATAGACCCAAGTTACTAAGAATGTTATTCATTTTGTTTTAGTTCCTTCAGCAAGTCTTGCAAAGTGTCATAAATATCCTCGGGTATAGCAGATTTAAACGAACGTTCAAATCCTTTTTTATTTCTTGCTTTTGCGAAGCATTCGACGTTTTTGCAAATATATGCGCCGCGTCCGCTTTTTTTGCCCGTTAGGTCAAAAGATATTTCTCCCGCAGGACTTTTAACAACGCGAAGCATGTTGCGTTTTTCAATTTTTTCACCGCATCCCAAGCATTTGCGTTCAGGTTTTTTGCGTTGACACATGTTTAGCCCTCGAAAAATCCGCTTTCAGGACGGATATCTATTTTATAGCCGGTCAGACGCGCCGCGAGCTTTGCGTTTTGGCCTTTATTCCCGATAGCCAGCGAAAGTTGGTGGTCCGGCACAATAACACGGCACGCGCGTTCCGTTTCGTTCGGTATCTCTACGCTGATCACATCCGCAGGTTTTAAAGCCTGTTTTATGAATTCGCCGGAATCCTCAAAATAATTTACAATGTCTATTTTTTCTCCGCAGAGTTCGTCGCAGATTTTGGAGATCCTGCTTCTTCCGGGTCCTATGCAGGAGCCTACAGCGTCAACATTTTCGTCGTTGCTCCAAACGGCTATTTTGCTTCTCATACCGGCTTCGCGGCTGACGGATTTTATCTCAACTGTGCCGTCGTATATTTCGGGAACCTCAAGCTCGAATAAGCGCTTGACCAACTCTCTGTGGGTTCTAGAAATTTTTAGGGTGGGTCGCCGGTCGTTTGCCGAAACTCCCGATACATAAACTTTTATTATATCGCCGCTTTTTAGAGTATCTCCGGGTAATTGGTCGCTTTTAAACAGCATTACCTCGCTGTGGTTGATTTCGAGCGTAGCATTGCCGGAATCCGGCTCAACTTTCAAAACGTTTGCCGAGATTGCTTCGTTTTGAAGATTTCCCCATTGCTCAATAAGCTGGGTGCGTTCGACCTCTTTAATTCCCTGTTTTATTACCTGCTTAGCGGTTTGGGCCGCAATTCTTCCGAATTTACGGGTATCAAGCTTAATAACGCAACTATCGCCTATTTTATGTCGCCTGGAGTATTTATGAGATTCTTTAAGTGAGATTTGGTTGGCGGGATCATCAACTTCTTCCACTACTTCTTTGATGATAGACACATCAAACTTTCCCTTTTTCAGATCTATATCGAATTTTGTATTTTCACTGTTAGGATAATCTCTTTTGATAGCTATAACCAGTGCTGTTTGAATTTTTTCAATAAGCAGCGACGGCTCAATGTCCTTTTCTTTTGCCAACAGCGCCAGCGCTTCGAAAAGCTCGTTGTTGTTCATTGTCTTCCTCCATCAAATATCCAAATTTATTTTTATTATTTTTTTGTGGTTTATTTGCTCTCCGTTAAGGTTAAACATGTCGGATTGCTCGTCATAGGCATCTAATTTTCCTAATTTTACGGCGCTTTTTCCGTTTTCATCTTTTAAAGTGACCCTAACCGGCAGTCCTATGCAGGCTTTAAAATGCTCCGGGAACCTGAGTTTTTTCATAAGACCGGGAGATCCTATTTCGAGAATGTCGACCTCGTTTATAAAGGCTTGTTTATCTATTAACTCGTTTAAGGGAGCGGTCATAGTTTCACATTCATCAGTGGTAATGCCGCCTTCGGGCCTGTCAAAAAGTATGCGCAGATACCACATTGCACCTTCTTTTTCAAAGATAACGTCCCAAAGCAAAAACCCCGCGGCGTTGATGATCGGTTCGGAAATGCGGCGCACTTCCGTTTCAATAGCGGCGGCGCGGTTTTTTTTTTCGCCATCGGCTTTTATCTTAGACATAATTACCTCTAATCAACAATTAAAGACTGAGCTAACCCCCAGTCTTTATCTAACGATTTTATTATAACATTAATGTTGTGGTTTGTCAAGTATTTTTTTGAAAAATTAGGATATGACATTTTAAAATTTGACTTTTTTTAAAAAATAAAGTATACTATTTCTTATGAAAAAATATCTTGAAATAGCAAAGATCACAAAAACACAGGGGCTTAACGGCGAGTTGCGCGCACAGTATTATTGTGATGATCCTGAAGAGATATCATGCTTTAAAAAGCTTTATCTTAAAAACGGCAAAGACTTTCTTTCTCCTAAATATATCAGGCCGCATAAAAATGTCGTTATCATTAAATTCGGTGGCGTTGATACATTGGAGGAGGCGGTAAAGTATATAGGAGAAACATTATATATTGATCGCGGCGATGTGGATTTGCCTGCGAATACTTGGTTTATTCAGGATTTGATCGGACTTCGGGTTGTTGATGCCGACAGCGGGCTTGAATATGGCAGGGTCAAGGAGATACTGCAAAACGCGCCGACGGACGTTTATATGTTAAATTCCGTTGATGGGCGTGAATTGCTGTTTCCGGCGATACCAGAGGTTTTATTAGATGTTTCTTTAGAAAAGGGTGAGATTTTTATCCGTCCCTTGAAAGGCTTGTTTGGCGATGAGGATTGATATTGCTACATTGTTTCCTGCTATGTGCGGCGCGGTATTGTCTGAAAGCGTTATCGGCAGGGCGCTTAAGGCGGGAAAAGCTGCGGTTGTTTGCCATGATATCCGTGATTATACAAAGGACAAGCATCGCAGAGTAGATGACAAAGCATATGGCGGAGGCACAGGAATGGTTATGATGCCTGATCCCGTTTTTTGCTGCATAGAGTCAATATGTTGCGAGCTACCGCAAAGGCCGCGTATAATTTATCTTACTCCGCAAGGTTGTGCGCTTACGCAAAATTTGATAAAAGAGTTGGCGGGTGAAAAATATCTTTTACTTCTTTGCGGACACTATGAGGGGATAGATCAGCGGGTAATCGATGAGTTGAAGCCTGAAGAAATTTCGGTGGGAGATTTTGTCGTTACCGGTGGCGAATTGCCGGCGCTTATGTTGGCCGATGCGGTTTTGCGGCTTTTGCCAGGCGTGCTCCCAAATGAGGAGGCCTATATCAACGACAGTCATTTTGATGGCCTTTTAGAGCATCCTCTGTATACACGCCCCGAGGAGTGGCATGGACTAAGGGTTCCCGAAGTGCTTATATCAGGGAATCACGCGAATATTAAAAGATGGAAGTACGACCAGTCTTTAAGCGTTACTGGGCGGAAGAGGCCCGATTTAATTGGTGGCAGTTGAGGATTTGTGTATTAAACATATGTATGTTGAATTTTTTTTGTATAAAAAGCACAAAACGTTGCTTAGTTATTATTAGTTATTGGTTGTTTATTAGAATTTTTTTGAATTAGTCGGATTTTGGGTTGACTTAAAATTTTTTTCATTATATAATGTTATAGTGTTGATAAGATTAAGATGTTTATTTGAGCACATATATACATTAATGGAGGAAAAATATATGTTTTTGAAAGAGATAAAAGTTGAAAATCAGGTTGGATTGCACGCGAGACCGGCAACGTTCTTTATTCAAAAGGCAAATGAGTTTAAATCTTCTATTTGGGTTGAAAAGGATGAACGCAGGGTTAATGCTAAAAGTCTTTTGGGTATTCTTTCGTTGGGGATCAACGGTGGAACGCCAATTCGTATAATTGCCGACGGATCGGACGAGCAGACTGCCGTTAACAGTCTTGTTCAACTTATTGAGAGCGGGTTTACCGAATAAAAACTGTTTAAGTTATTAAATATAAAAGTAAAGGGGCTGCGTTTTTATGTGGGCTCCTTAATTGTTATTTGTATACTTCTTGTAAAATTGCTTCGCGCCGTTCTGACGGCAAAATTGCCTAGTTTGACTAAAAATCCGGCTGCGTGCTTTGCACACAAGAGCAGTGCGTTATTGCTTTAAAAGTCAAATTTTTTTGCTTTATGAAACAAAGGTTAATTAACTTATTGTCTAAAATTAACAAATTATTATGTTCATTAGTCAAAAATTTCTATATTAATATTTAAAATTTATTGTTGCAATTAATGAATAATTGTAGTATAATAATTTTTATCACGCCGCAAAATAGGCATTTGTTTATTATGACGCGGCACGGCACACGTGGCAACGTGTGAAAATTGTTAAAATAAATTTTAAAGAAAGGAGGTAAAATTAAAGTTGTCAGTTGCAGTTAAGAAAAAAGTTCGTATTAAAGTTAAAGGTTATGAGCACCAGGTTGTTGATGCGGCCACTGCGAAGATCGTAGATACCGCAAAACGCACCGGGTCAAGGGTTTCGGGACCGATACCGCTTCCTACGGATAAACAAATTATAACTATCCTTCGCGCGGTTCATAAATATAAGGACAGTCGCGAGCAGTTTGAGCAGCGAACTCATAAAAGACTTATAGAAGTTATCCGCCCGACCAACAAAACCGTTGAAGCGCTTCAGGGATTGGAGCTTCCGGCGGGTGTGGAAATATCGATGGAATTTTAGCGAGCAACATGCGCCTGGTGCTAACCCTTCTCTTATTGTAATAGATTTTGATGTTATCTTTTGAAAAATTTAATAACTAAAGCATAGGGATAGAAACGGGCTTGCATCCGTAAAATGCAGCGGCGCTTCGCCGCGGTCATGTTAGCAGTGTTAAATTGTTAACCAATAACCATAGGAGGAACAAACCGATGAAAAAAGGTTTAATGGGAAAGAAAATTGGGATGACCCAAATTTTTGATGATGCGGGAAAGGTTGTTCCCGTAACCGTAGTGGAAGCTGGTCCGTGCGTGGTGATTCAGAAGAAAAATGAACAAAACGATGGATATGATGCCGTCCAATTAGGTTTTGGGGATGTTTCCCCAAAAAGCATAAACAAGCCGAAAGCGGGTCATTTTAAGAAAAACGACTCACCCTTTAAAAGGCACTTAAAAGAATTCAGACTCGAAGATGCAAGTGGAATTAACGTAGGTGATATAATAAAGGCTGATTTGTTTGCCGAGGGTGAAATAATAGATGTGTCCGGCATAAGTAAGGGAAAGGGCTTTCAGGGCACTATTAAGCGTCATAACCAGTCAAGAATAAAAGAGACCCACGGAGCGGGTCCCGTTCACAGACACGCCGGCTCAATGGGTGCATGTTCATCGCCTTCGAGGATATTTAAAGGCAAGGGAATGCCAGGTCATATGGGGGTCGAGAAGGTGACGATTCAAAACTTAAAAGTAGTTAAGGTTGATACGGAAAATAATTTGATCGCGATAAAAGGCGCAATACCGGGCCCAAAAGGCGGCGTGGTTTGCATTACGAACGCGGTGAAGAAAGTATAGGGAGGAGGAGTTAACGCATGGCAAAGGTGTCAGTATTTGATATGAAAGGAAAAGAGCTTTCCACCCTTGACTTAAACGAAAGCGTGTTTGGAATAGAGCCTAATATAGAGGTTATGCACGCGGCTGTATTAAACTATCTTGCCAACCAGCGACAAGGGACGCAGTCTACCCTTACTCGCACTGAGGTGAGCGGCGGCGGCAAAAAGCCATGGAGACAAAAAGGGACAGGCCACGCGCGACAGGGATCGACTAGGAGTCCGCAGTGGAGGCACGGCGGGGTGGCTTTGGGACCTAAGCCCAGAAGCTATAGGTACTCGCTTAATAAAAAGGTAAGAAGATTAGCAATGAAGTCGGCACTTTCTTCGAAAGTGCTAGACGGTGACATGTTGGTTTTGGACGAGCTTAAGATTGAGGAGTTTAAAACCAAAACCATGGTGAGTGTGTTAAAGTCCTTGAATGTGGATAAAAAGGCTTTGTTAGTGTTGGATTCGGTTGATGAGAAGGTAATAAAAAGCTCTGACAATATCCCGGGGGTAAAAACAACGCAGGTTAATACCTTAAATGTTTATGACATTTTAAACTATAATAAATTAATCGTTTTAAAAGATGCCGTTTCTAAAATTGAGGAGGTGTATGCGTAATGGAAAGATTGCCTCAAGACATTGTCATCCGTCCTATAGTTACTGAACGTTCAATGGACGGCCTTGCCAATATGAAGTACACCTTTAGCGTGTTAAAAGACGCAAATAAAATCGAGATAAAAAAAGCCATCGAGACTTTATTTGAAGGGGTTAAGGTCGCAAAGGTCAACACCATGAATGTCAGGGGCCAAAAGAGACGTCAAGGTCGTACCGAGGGTTACACTTCAAGTTGGAAAAAGGCGATAGTTACCCTTGAAAAGGATTCAAAGACTATTGAATTTTTCGATGGCATGATTTGATAGCATATAAAGGAGATAATGAGAAATGGCGATTAAAACTTATAAACCTACCACGCCAGGCCGCCGTGGAATGAGCGTAGTCGATTATAGCGGACTGTCAAAGGTAGAACCCGAAAAAAGCCTTTTGCAGACCCTAAAAAAACATTCGGGACGCAATAGTTACGGAAGGATTACAGTCAGGCACAGGGGCGGCGGAAACCGTATTAAATACAGGGTTATTGATTTTAAGAGAAACAAGCTCGACATGAATGCCGATGTTCTGACCATTGAATATGATCCTAACCGCTCCGCTTTTATAGCATTGGTGCAATATGAAGACGGTGAAAAAAGGTACATCATAGCTCCTGACGGACTTAAGGTTGGAGATGTCATACGTGCCGGCAAAGACGCGGACATAAAACCCGGCAATTCTATGGCTTTAAAAGATATTCCTGTCGGAACAGTCATTCACAACATTGAGTTGTATCCCGGAAAGGGCGCCCAGCTTGTGCGCAGCGCCGGAAATATGGCGCAGTTAATGGCAAAAGAGAACAAAATGGCGTTGGTGAGACTGCCGAGCGGAGAACTTCGTAATATTTCGGATAAATGCATGGCGACTATAGGCGTTGTTTCAAATCTTGACCATTCAAACGTAAGTTTGGGCAAGGCGGGTCGTGTTCGCCATATGGGAATAAAGCCTACGGTGCGTGGCTCTGTTATGAATCCTTGCGACCATCCTCACGGCGGCGGCGAGGGACGTTCTCCGATAGGACGCCCAGGCCCGGTTACTCCTTGGGGCAAGCCAGCACTTGGCTATAAAACGCGACCAAAGAAAAAGGCCAGCGATAAATTTATTGTGCGCCGCAGAAACAAGAAGTAAAATATTTACTCTTTGCAGGTTTTGTTAAAAAGAATATGAGAGTTCCTCTATTCCTTAACTTGCATAACTTGAAAGGAATCTATAATGAGCAGAAGCATTAAAAAAGGACCTTTTGTCCAAGAGATCCTTATGAAAAGGGTACTCGCAATGAACGAGACCGGTGAGAAAAAAGTTTTAAAAACATGGAGCCGCTCAAGCACTATTTTTCCCGATTTTGTGGGACATACTTTTGCAGTGCATGACGGAAGAAAACACGTTCCGGTATATGTAACCGAAGATATGGTAGGGCATAAATTAGGCGAATTCGCCCCAACCAGAACCTATCGCGGCCATGCCGGAAGCAAGACTACCAAGAAATAGGAGGGGATTTGATGGAGGCAAGAGCAGAACTTAGGCAGGTGCGTATTTCCCCGCGTAAAGTCGGGATAGTGCTTGACCTTATCAGAAACAAGCCGTGTGATATTGCTTTGGCAACATTGAGGCAAACTTCTAAGGCCGCAAGTGAGCCGTTGATGAAGCTCCTTAAATCCGCTATGGCAAACGCCGAAAACAACCATAACATGGATTTGTCCAGTTGCTTTGTTTCGCAGTGCTGGTGCGGCGCTGGTGTCACGCTTAAGCGCATAAGGGCCAAAGACCACGGAAGAGCGCACCGTATAATGAAAAGGACTTCTAATATAGTGTTGGTAGTCCAAGAAGCAGAGTAGGAGGGGAATAAA
>JAISVH010000096.1 GCA_031271685.1 Eubacterium sp.
CGATAGAATTTTGCTGGAAACGGACGCGCCTTATTTGACGCCTGTGCCTTTTAGGGGCAAAGTTAACGAACCCGACAACGTTAGGATTGTTTGCGAGCGCGTTGCAGAAATTCTCGGGATGAGCGCGAAAGAGGTTACATTGAGTTGGATTCCAAATCTCCGGCACAAGTCATTACCTTTGATAAAAAACTTTACATTGTCCATTGCGATCTTGTAATAGGCGAAGGCAAAGATATAACGATATTTAACACCGAAACCAAAGAAAAAGAAGTCGTTTCATTGGAACATAACGTTTCGCAGATACAAATAAACAAAGATTATCTATTTGCAACGGACGGAAAAAATATTTATAAATATAGAGTGAATGGGGACGAGCTATTGCTTGAAAAGAACGCAAACGCGCAAACAGTAAAAAGTAATTCGCATTATTATATCGGGGGTATCTTTATAAAATAATTAAAACATCAGTGTCGACAAAAATTGAATTTTTAAGAATGAAAAAATACGCCTATTAGTTTAGGTGTATTTTTTCATTATCAGGTGTTTTTTTGAACGGATTTAAAAAGTAACAATGAAAACAAACCTTCGCGGCGGCTAAAACCAAAGTCCGCATCAGCGCAGGGTTAAATAATAACGAAAAGAGCATGGCAGATAGCTTTAAGGCTATTGCTGTGCTCTTTTTATTTTTGCATTTAAAATTATGTCGGGAAGGGGGCTTCGATGCTTCACACACAAATCCGCGCACCTCCGGTTTTGAGTTTTTTACTTCGTTAAAAAATTCAAAAATTTGGAGGTTAATAATGAAAATTATTTATTGGGTCTGGAAAGACCCGTCTTGCGGTGGAATATCCGGAGTGGACGGAGTTAACCGGAAAAGAATTTCTTGCTCTAGTACGTTCACCGGAAATGAAAAGCCGTTATTTCATCAAGCTGGACAGCGCTTGCGAGAGTGACAGCAGAATTGTTATGGAAGCTACAGAAAACGAATATCGAAAGTGGCGCAAAGAAAAAGATCACAGCGATTATATCCGGGAAAATAATAAAGCCATCGGATATAAAACCGTTTCTTATCATGCTTTCAGCAAAGATGAAGGCGAATATTACGGCGAGGAACTGCTCTCCGATGGGACAAGCATTGAAGCGGATTATTTTAAATCGGCAGAGCAGGATATATTGAAAAGCGCGCTGGCGCGGCTATCGGAAGATGAATTAAACTTGATTACCTTTTTATTTTTATCGGGGGAACAAAAAACAGACCAGGAATATTCCGATATAACAGGGATTCCCCGGCGCACCGTTGCCTATCGTAAAGCGGCTGTTTTGCAAAAGTTAAAAAAATTTTTTGAAAGCTGATTTGCCAAAAATGATTTTTAGTTCCCAATGGAGTAGTGAGAGGGTTGGAAACCTCTTAGGGACAAGCTCCCTTACAACAGAATAAATCAATCGTCAAACACTTTCTTCTATCCCGAAAGCCCTCCGGATCATGCCGGAAACGCGGAGCGGTACTCTGCGGAGGCGACGACCGGGACGAAGGAGATACTCCGGCTCAGCCACAGTCCGAGCGTGAAGCGGATTTTCCGTCCGTGATCCGTCGCAGGCAATGGGGGCCGCTCGGCATAAGAATGCGGAGGGGTGAAATTCCCGTGGCGCGGCGTAACCGGCCGCCGTTTGACGATTCCCTTGTAAATGTGAGGGACGTTAAGAACAAATATCACATTTTTAAGATAGAGGTCAAAGCGGCAGAGCAAAAAAAGAGAAGCTTATTACAGCTTCCCATATCCCCGTAAGCTCTGCCGCCAAGGCTACATACAGTTTTATATATAAGGAGGGTAAAAATGCCACAACAAGTAAAACGCGGAGGTATTTATTATGTAGATTTAAGTCCGGCTGTCGGAAGGGAGCAAGACGGCATTCGCCCGGGGGTCATTATACAAAACGATAAAGGAAATCGCCACAGTCCAACGGTGGTTATTGCGGCTATAACAAGCAGACAAAAGAAAGGGTATATGCCAACGCATTATCCCCTCCCGGCAGATTGCGGATTATCAATACCTTCATTGGTACTGCTTGAGCAAATACGAACGGTAGACAAAACGCGGCTGCGCCATTATATCGGTCAATTAGACGAAACAACGATGAAAGGAATTGACCATGCCATTGCGGTCAGTATGGGATTAAATTATGAAAAATCAAAATAAAGGTAACGATGTGTTCGTACTTACGCTATGCGCCGCTTGTGCTAAGCAATTCTATAATTCCCCGGAGCATATAATCCGAAGGGTTGATCCAAGTCAGATCATTAAGGAAACATGCTGTTATTGTTCGCAAAACAGAGGGTTTGATTATGAAATTCAAAGGAGACTGAAATAGATGAGTATAACAAGTGAAACGTGCCGTGAGAGTTATAATTCACTGTTGCCTGAGCTAAAAACTCGTCGTGATTTTATATTGCAAATACTAACGGAATGCGGCGATATGACCGCACAAGAAATAGCCGATGAACTTCACGGACGAGGTATTACGCCTGCAGCCGAACGAAATTTTGCTGCTCCACGGTTGACGGAACTTCAAAAGTTAGGTTTTATTCAGGCGGCAGGGAAAAGAATCTGCTGTAAGACAGGAAAAAACGTTACCGTTTGGTCTGCCGGAAAAGATACACTCCATATCAATGAAGGAAAATGAATACAGATGGCATAAATGATAAATTGAATTTTTAAATGACATGCGTCCGGAAGGGCGTTTTTTATGTGGCAAGGAGGTAGCGTATATGACAGATACAAAAGCTGTTTCGCCGGAAAATCAGCTTCACATTGAAAAAATTAACGGGACAACCTATGAATTAATTTCTAATTACAAAGGGAAAGTTGCACTTCTCGATTTATTAAAACAAATGCTGAAACGGGATTTAGAAAAATTGTAAAATTGAATGTCCTGTAAAGTGATATTTAG
>JAISVH010000117.1 GCA_031271685.1 Eubacterium sp.
GAAAAAATATTTGATATTTTAAAAGAAATTCCCCTTTTAGAAGATATAAAAATTATCGGACAGCCCGAACCGGGAGCTTTTGAATTTGAGTTAAAAGCCAAACACGGAGCGGATATTCGTCGTGATATTTCGTTACGGTTAGCTACCAACAATTTTCCTATTTTAACGCTAAAATCCAATGAGCTGAGTTTGGAAGAAATATTCATCAAATTAACCAGCGCGGAACCCATGCCGACAGACGACGGAGAAGCGGCGCTCACGGACATGGTCTGCAAAAATATAAACGAAACAAAAACGCAAATATCGGAAACTGATGAAAAACAAACCGATGAAAACGACAATAAAAATAACGAGGAGAAAACTTGATGAAAAGCATTTTAAAACGCGAATTTAAGTCGTATTTTATTTCTCCGCTAGGATATGTATTTATAGCAATAAGCTTTTTTGCTTCCGGCATTTTCTTCTTTGACTATTCTTTGTCGAGGGGTTCCACCGACATAAGCGGCGTATATCAATCAATGTACGTCATCATAATGATTATGATCCCGATACTTTCAATGCGCCTTATGGCGGACGATAAAAAACATAAAACCGATCAGTTATTGCTCACTTCACCAATAAATCTTTTCGGTCTGGTCTTCGGAAAGTTTTTGGCGGCTTATTTTGTTTTTATGATCGCCACCGCTATAATACCTATTTATGCCGTGGCGACATCATTTTACGGCGAAGTCAGCTGGAAGATAGTATTCGGTTATCATACGGGTTTTGCCCTGACCGGCGGAGTATATGTTGCGCTTGGGATATTAATTTCATCGCTGACGGAAAATCAGATGATAGCCGCTATCGTAGGCATTATTTTGAATATCGTTATATTTTTGATGAATTATATAGTTGTCGTCGTTCCGATAGAGTTAGTCAAAGAAATAATCCGCGCGCTATCGATTTTTGACAGATTTTCAGAATTTACTCTCGGTATTTTTAGTCTATCAGGAATAATGTTTTTCTTGTCGCTTATATTTGTGTTTTTATTTATTACCGTCCGGATTTTAGAGCGCAGACGTTGGGCATAAAAAGGAGATATCATGCAAGAAAAGAATATCAAAAAAATATCTGTTTTAAAAAAAATTAAGCGCGGAAGTTTTTCTGCGTTGCTCACAATCATCGTAATAGCAGCCGTGATTTTATTTAACGTAATATTAAAAATACTTCCGGATCGCTTCAACGTTAAGATTGATCTCACTGAAAACAGGCTTTTTTCAATCGAGCAGTCTACCTCTGAATATCTCAAAAATCTCGACAGCGATATAAAATTCATAATTACTAGCAGCGAAGAAAACTTTCTTGCGTCGGGAACCGATATTTATTACTCACAGATGAATGAAACGGCAAGACTTTTTGCGCAAAATTCCAGTAAAATTACCCTAGAGTATACCGACCTTATCAAAAATCCTTCGCTTTCAGGTAAATACACCTCCGGAGCAGAAGCTTTAGCGCCGTTTAATATTATTGTCGAATCTGAAAAAACCGGTCGCTATAAAGTTCTGGCTCAAGACGATTATTTGGATATCAAATATTTTGGCGCTGACGGCTCCCAAATAAGTGAAGAGGAAGCTTCAATGTATTCAACATTCGGCATGGAGGTTTTTAGGGATGTCAGCGCCGCAGCCGAGCAGTCTATCCTATCCGCCATAATGTCGGTAATTAACGATAATCCAATAAGGATCGCATTTACAAACGGTTTTGACGAAGGGTCAGCGCTTGGCGACGGCACCTTTGATTACAGCGGGTTTATGGATCTTCTAGAAAAAAATTCTTATTTAATAGAAACCTTGGATTTAAATTTAACCAATGAAATTAACGAAGATATTGATTTTTTAATTTCATACGGGCCAAAAAATGACTATGACAATCAAACAATAAGTAAAATAGACAGATGGCTTGATAACAACGGGAATTACGGCAAAAATTTTGTTTTTATTCCATGGGTCGGCATTGAAACACCTAATATTGATGCTTTTTTGGCAGAATGGGGATTAAAGCTTGACAAAAGCATTATTTGGCAAACAGACTTAAATTATGTCGGCGGCTCGGAGAATATACAGCAATACCTTAAAGTATCAGATAGCGATTACAGCTCAAGCTTTGAAAACGGAAGGTTTTTTGGTTATTTGATACGCGCTGTCGATCTTTTGTTCGAAACCAACGCCAATATTACCACTTCAGTTCTTTTAGAGTCTTTTGACGGAGCGGTAAGAATGCCGATCGAAGGATTGGGAGATAATGAGATCGATACCCTTAAAAAAGGTGTTTTAAATGCGGCGGCTGAAAGTAAAAAAGCCCGCTATGACGATGACGGAGATTACGAAAGTCGTGTTTTAGTTTTTGGCAGCGCATTTCTTTTTGATAACAACTTGCTGACCGCCGAACAGTTTAACCACGCTGAATATTTCGTTAATCTTTTTAATATTTTAAGTGGCAAGGAAACGGAAATAACTCTATCACCAAAAACCTTTATGTTGCCTACTCTTAATATACCAGCGGCTGACGCCTATATTATCGCCGGTTCGTTCTGCCTTATACTGCCAATAGGGGTGCTCGTGTCAGGGATAGCAATATGGCTGAGGAGACGTCGAAAATGAAAAAAAACACTAAAATAATCTTATTCTCACTGTTAGGCCTTATGATTTTAGGGGCGATTTTAGCTGTTCTTGTCATGACTGAACCTCTTTCAGAACAGCCGTCTGTTGAAAATATAACAGAAACTATATCTCTTATTAACCGTGACTTAAATGAAGTAGAAAGCGCTGAAATAACTAACGCAACCGGGAACTATATTATAAAATCATCAGGCGGCGCGTATTACATCGAAAATTTGGATCAAGATATAAAAACCAATCAGGCGGAATTCACTAAAAATTTAGGTTATTTAGCCCTGCTTCCGGCGGAAGAATTAGTCGAAGAAACAGATGACTTATTAAAATATGGGCTTGATTCTCCACGCGCAAAAATAACCGTGAATTTTAACGACAAAAGCGGTTATATTCTAAATATAGGTGATGACGCTCCAATAGAAAGCAAAACTTATATTTCGATAAACAAAGAAAAAAAAGTTTATACTATACAGTCGTTTAAGGTCGCCCCATTCATGTTGGATCAATTCAGCTATGTCGAAAAGCTACTTTTTCCGGCATATGAGCCGCAAAGCGGAAAAGAAATAGAACGGGTCGAAATCACCGGGTCAGACGGAAAAGCTATTGTTATCGAACCCAATCAAAACGGCTCATTTACTATGACTAAACCGCAAAAGCTTATGATAAGCTATGAGAAAAGCGAAGATTATATTTACGGCCTGTTAGGTCTTGAGGCAGATCGTGCTGTTGGAACATTTAAACTAAATTGGGAGCATAAAGTAACTGTCCGATATAACAACGAAGAATACACCCTTTTTATCGGTAAAGAAACAAATGACGGATATTACGCTTCGGCAAACACATTTCCGGGAATGGTGTTCGTAATAGGCGCTGAAAAACTCCCATGGATCGGAGTAACCCCTGAAACACTCATGTCTAATCTGTTTCTGATGCCATATATTCATGACTTAAGCCAATACGTGATTGAGACGGACGGCAAAACTATTACCGTTACAGTTAGCGGCGATGCCGAAAGCGAAGAATTTTTGCTAGACGGAAACGTTATAGAACCATCTCGCGCTAAAGACATGTATCAATATATGATAAGCGCTTTTGCCGAAAGCATTTATAAAGAAAATCCCGAAGGTTTGCCTTTGGCTCGTTTTATCTATCGATATAAGGACAGTGCGAAGCCTGACGATATAGTCGAATTTTACGGTTCCAACGACCGTAGCCTGATAATCAAGGTCAACGGTGAAACAAGCTATAAATGCCGTGAAAACTTTTTTAAAAGGCTAGTGCAAAACATAAACGCGTTTGAAAGCGGAGAAAAAATCATTACAAGTTGGTAACCATTAATTGGTTATATAAAATTTGATACTAGGAGTGGGGATATGGAAAAAAGTAAATTTGCAATGTATAAAGGATATCCACTGGTACGCAAGGGCAAAGAGATCTATTACGGAAACATGTCAGATGAATATGTCTGTATGATAAGCATTGTTTCAACCCATAAGGTCAAAGATTTGGAAATAGCTGACAAAATAAAGGTAATGTTACTGCATACCGCCGCCGAAAATGATGCCGGAAGCATGATATTGAGAAACAGCGACCGAGACAATCTTTACGACGCACTTGAGGTGTCACATAACTGGTTAATAAAGACGCAGTAGTCTTAGCAATTTTTTATAAAATGTTTACGTTTTTCAAAATGCTGCTCTGCAGCTTTGTCGCAGTGCGCCTCTTGAGGATTGACAAGCAAAATGACAAAACGGGAAAACGTGGTAAAACGCATAATAACTAATTAAATTTGATAAAAAAGGTGATATTTAAGCGGTTTTTCGTGCAACGACGCGCAAAAATTATTTTTAGTTTGGAGTGCTAACTTGTCAAATGAAAATGAGCCGAAACCGCCGATTTGCCATCGGCGGCTGTTTTTTAGGCTGACCGTTTAATGAATTATTTAAGAGCGTTTAAACAGCGGTGTAATGCGTTTAAATTAAAAATTAGCGGCAAGCACCGATTAAAGAGAATTTAAGGCTTAATTGTTCTTTGTTATTCTAAGTACGAGCAACATTAATTGTGGATACAAACTAAATATAAAAAATTGATTTTGAGGGGATTTTCGTAGTCAAAAGCCGTAAATATAATAAAACCGCGCTTTTTTAGTAGCGCGGTTTTTGTCATTTCGCTTAGCAAATTTTGACAGTTCGCTTGGCAAGCAACAGCTCTTTCAGCAACGAACGTAAATATGGAAGTGAAATTTACGCAGTTATATTAATTACACTCCATACTTAACAGTATTCACCTTAACCCCCGGACCCATTGTCGAAGAAACGGTACAACTCCTGATATACTGCCCTTTTGCAGCGGCTGGCTTAGCCTTGACCACAGCCCCGATGAGAGTGGAAAAGTTTTCTTCAAGTTTTTCCTTTCCAAAAGAAGCCTTTCCAATAGGGCAATGAATAATATTGGTTTTATCCAACCTATACTCAATTTTACCAGCTTTCGCTTCGGTAACTGCCTTTCCGACTTCGGGGGTCACGGTGCCGGCTTTTGGATTGGGCATTAGCCCACGTGGTCCTAAAATCTTACCTAAACGACCAACCACGCCCATCATGTCAGGTGTTGCTATAACCACGTCAAAATCCATCCATCCACTCTGAATTTTGCCGACCGTATCATCGTCAGCAACAAAATCCGAACCGGCGTCCTCCGCTTCTTTTATCTTATCGCCTTTAGCGAACACCATAGTGCGAACTTTTTTGCCCGTCCCATTCGGTAAAACTACTGCGCCGCGCACCTGTTGGTCGGCATGACGTGAATCAACTCCCAAGCGTATGTGCATTTCAACAGTTTCATCGAACTTTGCCTTTGCGGTATCACAAACCAACTGCAATGCGTCGGTTGTTTCATAAAGCTTGGTTTTATCTATCTTCTTTAAGCTTTCATTGTATTTTTTTCCGTGCTTCATATAATCCTCCTTAGTGGTGACTACTAAACGATATAGTTATAGTATGCCGGCATACTGCCTCCCACTTAATTTAAGTTATGTTTTATTCTACTACTTCTATCCCCATTGAACGCGCGGTACCGGCAACCATGGAGATCGCTGCATCAACGCTACCCGCGTTTAAATCGGGCATTTTCTGCTCGGCGATTTGTTTAACCTGTTCTCTTGTCACTTTAGCTACTTTGTTTTTATTTGGCACTCCAGACGCCTTGTCAATATTGGCTGCCTTTTTCAGGAGAACTGCCGCAGGCGGGGTTTTTGTTATAAACGAAAAACTTCTGTCGGCATAAACCGTTATAATAACAGGAATAATAAGCCCTACGTCATTTTTAGTGCGTTCGTTAAACTCTTTTGTAAAAGACATTATGTTAACGCCGTGCTGTCCCAAAGCCGGGCCAACCGGCGGAGCGGGAGTCGCTTTTCCCGCAGGTATTTGCAATTTTATAAATCCTACTACTTTTTGTGCCATAATATTTTAACCTCACAATAAATTGAATTTTGCTCATACTCCAACACTTGTAATAAATTATCCTCAAAATAACATGCGCTGAAAAGCGATTCAAACATCTGCGGCGGAGCAGCTTCCAGCGTTTTAACTATATAGTCAACATGTAACCTGCCTCCTAAAAGGCGGATTTACTGCAAAATATCATACGGTTTTGCAGGAATTATCTTTGCTTATTTTCAAGTTAATTTACTATAGCTTAAGCTTATCGGCAAGTTTTTTGAAAACAACTATCATAAAATGCTTAATGAATTAAATACAGGTATTAGTAAAAATTTTCCATAGACGACGCTATATTTTAGATATAGACTGAATATCAAGCTTTGCAGGGGTTTCGCGCCCAAACATTGAAACTGTCACCTGAACCGTGCGATTCTGCTCGTCGATTTCACGGACAGTCCCCTCAAACCCTTCTAGCGCTCCGGAAGTGATTTTAACGATTTCTCCAACTGCGAACGAAACCTGCTTTGCCTGTTTAGTTACACCTAAATTCAAAACCTCTTCATCGGTAAGCGGAATAGGCTTAGATCCAGGTCCGACAAATCCCGTAACACCCCTTGTGTTTCGGCAGATATACCACGACTCGTCGGTCATTATCATTTTTACATATACATAGGTCGGGAAAAGCTTTGTTTCGACCTGCTTAGTTTTGCCATCCTTCGTCTCCGTCACCACCTCGGTCGGTACCATCATGTCTTGAATCAATTCATGCAGCCCACGGTTTTCCACTACAGTGTTGATGTCGTTCATAACCTTATTTTCATATCCAGAATAGGTGTGAAGGATATACCATTTTGCCTCTGACATCCGCATTCCCCTTAATTTTTTTTGAACTGGTTCTCGTTGCGCAACGAAAACATATCATTTGCCTATTGCATGTTCAGCAAAGTGCGCAGCCCAAAATTAAAAACCGAGTCTAGCGCCCAAATTGCCAACGATGCAACTACTAACGCGGCAAGCACCACAAACGTGTTGTTTGCCACCTGCTTTGGAGCAGGCCAAACAACCTTTTTAAATTCCGCTCTCGCGTCTTTATAAAATTTAGCTATTGATTTTTTTGGCTTTTTTGAAGCCGCAACCTTAAGGCTATGCTTTTCGTTATCCTTTTTTGCTTTTTGCTCTTCTTTGCTAAGGACTTCTTCCTCTTTTTCGTTGGCCGCCTTCAGGTCCTTATCATTCTCCTTTGCCATATGAAGTCCCCCTTTCTACTTTGACTCTTTATGAAGAGTGTGCTTTCGGCAAAATTTGCAATGCTTATTCATTTCTATTCTGTCAGGATCATTTTTCTTGTTTTTCATGGTATTGTAGTTGCGCTGCTTGCACTCGGTGCAAGCGAGTGTAATTTTAACTCTCATTTAACGGCGCCTCCTTCATTTATTAAAGTTTTGGTCCTCCCTCATAAATTTTACGGGCACAAAAAAATAAACCCCTAATTTGAGGTATAATAATTATATCACATAAAAAATGAATTGTCAATAGTAATATATTATATTTTTTATAATTTTTTTCAAACATCTGCGACGGAGCCGCTGTCAGCGTTTTATCGCCCAAAGCCTAATAGGGGGGGCATAAACGCGGTTATATTTTTTTAAGATATTTTTCGGGCAAAGCCCCGATAAGTTTCATAAAAACGGGATATTTCATAAATAAAAACCTAAACAGCGCCACACCGGAAACCGAAACTACCATAAATTCCCCTAACGAAACCGTTAAAATCGATAAAACAATAGGTTCATTAAAGAAAAAAAACAGCATAAACCCTATTAATAACCCATTTGTGATGGTGGGAAATATACTTGAAATCCATATGTTTTTACACCCCGACATTAAAATTGCCGCAACGGCTGTCGCCGCTGACCCAAAAATAACATCAGCAAGACCAAAAGGCCCGACGATATTCGCTAGGGCGCACCCGATTATCATTGAAATGATATATTCCGGATTAAAAAAACAAAGCAGCATAAGCGTCTCAGACAATCTGAACTGCACCGGCCCATAGGCAATCGGCGCAATAAAAAGTGTAAGCGCAAAATAAAGCGCCGCTACAACGGCGATCCGCACAACACCATTAACGCTGAAACATATTTTTTTTAGCGCGCTGAAATCAAAAAATTTTGACATAATTGCAATTCTCCTTGTTTTTAAAGTGGTTATCAAGAACACTTAAGTTGATGATACCAAATTTTTTAAAAAATGTCAATAGCCCTTGCGTTATTTAATAAAATATTGTATAATATAAAAGTTATTTACAACAAGAACTCAACTAAAGAGGTTACGCTTATGCCGCAACGCCGCCGAAAGAAACCAAAATCATATAATCTTGCCCCCATTGTCGCCACGCTAAATTTATTTATAGCATTGGTCGTCCTGTCGCTTATTTATGCAATATACAGCTTTGTCAAACAGGAAAACATTTATTCTTCTGATAACGACACATCGCACACAGAACTTGCTGAAACTAAGCCGACTCCGCTAGAAATATCCAAAAGAAACGCTGAGACAACCGCAATCCCAACCGTTATGGACTCAACTGAGTCAAAGACCGTTGCCTCAGGATCAGAAAAAGATAATTTTGAAGAATCAAACGATTTTTTTAGCAATGATTTGTTTATAGGCGACTCCATTATGACCGGATTCTATCTTTACGGTTATCTGAACAAAGATAACGTATTTGCTAAAGTCGGGATGACCCCCGGCACGGTTCTGAATGAATCCGTGGATGGCGTGACTTTTAACGAAAAACTGAACAGCCTTAAACCTCGAAATGTATATATAATGCTTGGAACAAACGGATTGAGTTACCTAACGAATGACCATATGGCTGAAGAAACTGTTAAACTGCTTGAACACCTCTCAAGCAACTATCCAGATTCTAAAGTTTATTTGCTTTCTATTCCGCCGGTTACCAAAGTTCGCGAGCAAAACCACCCCCAAAAAATGTCTGACGTAAACGATTATGGCGATAAGCTATCCGAGTTGGCAAACGAAGCAGAGGTAAAATTTTTAGATATCCGCGCTTTGTTAAAAGACAAAGATGGATATATGGACGAGATGTTTGCGGAGGAGGACGGCCTGCACTTTAAGCCTGCCGCCTATACCGCTGTTTTGGATTATATAAAAAACAATTTATAACCGCACTCATGTCCCCCCCTTAGGAGGCGGGTCGGCTGCAAAATATCATGCGGTTTTGCGAAAATTATTTTTGCTTGTTTTCAAGTTATTTTACTATATAGTCAGTCAATTTAAAAGCCATAAAGGGTTTTTAAGCAGCGGGCAAAGCTCTCTGACAACCTTAAGTGCGCGATTGACTATGTCAAGGGCGAATGCCGACTTCGGCGGCACGCGGCGTATTCCTCGTCTTAAAAACGCATTTAGCGTTTTTAAACTGACCAGCTATAAAACACCGGAAGCGGCTCCTCCATAGATGTTTGAAAGGGATCAAAAAAATGAAAAGCTTTAAAATCATACTCGCAATAATTACAGCATTAACACTATTCGGCTGCCGAAACGAGCAGTTCAACATCGACCCCGAAGATGTCACCGCTAAAATTCTGTCAGAACTCGATTTCCCTAGCCCCGTAGAAAAAACTCTAAGTGACATACCGGATTATTACGATATACCAACAGATGATTTAGAATCGGCTTCTTTCGTCATCTGCGGCTCGGGAGCTTATCCCGATGAAATTGCCGCTTTTAAGTTTATATCGGATGAAAAAGCATCTGGCGCGGCAGAAGCTTTAAAAAAGCGACTTAACGATCAAATTGATTTATACGAAGCATATACTCCAGATGAGATGTATAAATTAGAGGGAGCAGAAATAATAATTGATAGTAATTACGCGTTTCTCTGCGCTACATCGGATAATGAGACAGCAAAAAAAATTATTGATGATTTTTTAAATAAAAAATAATAAATGTTTTTTTGAAAACCCCTTGACAAAAACCCGTTTCCGCAATATAATGATATTACACGTCAAACACAAGATATTGTAGTTATATAAGACATACAATACTTGTTTTGGTGTAGAGTATTTAAATGTGTACAATTAAGGAGCCGGGCATGTTAACCAAAATACAAAAAAGAGATGGACGTCAGGTCTCGTTCAATATCGAAAAAATTGCAGACGCCATATATAAAGCCGCCCGCGCCGTGGGCGGCCACGATTACGAAGAAGCTATAAAACTTGCGGATAAAGTATGTGAAATTTTAAATAGACAGATAACCAATACCGGGACCATACCGACTGTTGAGACTGTGCAGGATATGGTAGAAAAGGTATTGGTAGAAACAGGGCATGCCAAAACCGCCAAAGCCTATATACTCTATCGTGCCGACCGAACAAGAGTGCGCGAAATGAATACCCGTCTCATGAAAATATACGAAGACCTAACATTTAAGCCCGCGCTTGAGTGTGATATAAAGCGTGAAAACGCAAATATCGATGGAGATACCGCAATGGGCACCATGCTAAAATACGGTTCTGAAGGAGCAAAGCAGTTTTATGAAATGTATGTGCTCTCGCCGGAACATTCAAAAGCCCACGCAAGCGGTGATATCCATATACACGATCTTGATTTTCTCACCCTTACCACAACCTGCTGCCAAATAGATCTGCCGGCCTTATTTAAAGGAGGCTTTTCTACCGGACACGGCTATCTGCGCGAGCCGAACAATATCGCCAGTTATTCTGCCCTTGCATGTATTGCTATCCAATCAAATCAAAATGACCAACACGGAGGACAGTCAGTTCCGAATTTTGATTACGCTATGGCCGACGGTGTGCGCAAAAGCTATCGTCAGCTTTATGAAAAGAACATTTTGCGCGGCATCGGCCTGTTCACCGACACATATGAGCTGGATAACATTGACGAAAAAATCAAAGATTATATGCAAAAAATAAAGGACGAAAGCGGCCTTTTCCCTAGTCTAAAAGATGACGACGAATATCTTGATGCCGAAAAAGAGTATCTAAAGATTTTTTTAAACGACGACAAATTAATAAACAAAATACAGAAATTTTCTAAAAATCTTACAGTAAAAGAAACCAATCGCGCCACCTTTCAAGCCATGGAAGCTTTGGTTCATAATCTCAATACCATGAATAGCCGCGCCGGCGCGCAAACACCGTTTTCCTCCATAAATTACGGAACCGACACTTCTCCCGAAGGGCAGATGGTAATCGAAAACATATTGCTTGCTAACGAACGAGGACTTGGAAACGGTGAAACCCCAATTTTTCCTATTCATATTTTTAAGATAAAAGAGGGAATAAACTTTAATCTCGGCGAGCCGAATTATTATCTATTTAAGCTTGCCTGCCGCGTATCGGCAAAGCGGCTTTATCCTAATTTTTCATTTATTGATGCGCCATTTAATATTAAATATTACAAAGAAGGCGATCACAATACCGAGGTTGCTTATATGGGATGCCGCACCCGTGTGCTTGCAAACGTTCATGACCCAAATAATGAAGTTGTGGCCGGGCGTGGAAACTTAAGCTTTACCTCAATTAATTTGCCGCGTTTAGGAATACAAGCCGATGGCAAAATAGACGTTTTTTTTAAAAGCCTTGAAGAGATTATGGATTTAATCGTTGCGCAGCTTACTTTCCGCTATAAAATTCAAGCTCAAAAAACCGCTAAAAATTTTCCGTTTCTAATGGGACAAGGCGTTTGGTTAGGGTCGGAAAAACTAATGCCCGACGATTCAATAGGCGAAATCTTAAAGCACGGAACCTTGTCCATCGGGTTTATCGGACTTGCCGAATGTTTGATTGCACTTATCGGAAAGCATCATGGCGAAAGTGAAGAAGCTCAACGTTTAGGTCTTAAAATTGTAGGCAAAATGAGAGATAGGATGGACGAAGAATGTATAAAAACCGGCCTTAATTTCTCTTTGTTGGCCACACCCGCAGAAGGGTTATCAGGCAGATTTCTGCGCATAGACCGAAATCGTTTTGGCAAAATCTCTCAAATAACCGATCGAGAATACTACACCAACTCTTTTCATATACCTGTTTATTACGAGATATCCGCCTTTCAAAAAATAGCGCTTGAAGCTCCTTATCACGAGCTTACTAACGCAGGGCACATAAGCTATGTCGAAATGGACGGCGATCCCCTTAACAATCTTGAAGCCTTCGAAAAGGTCATTCGTTGTATGAAGGAGCAAGGCATCGGCTACGGCTCTATAAATCATCCGGTCGATCGCGACCCTGTCTGCGGATATACCGGCATTATCGGTGATAGATGCCCTAAATGCGGTCGAACCGAAAAATCTGGCCCTTCTTTCGAGCGCATACGCAGAATAACTGGCTATCTGGTTGGCACAGTTGACCGCTTTAACAACGCAAAGCGCGCCGAAGAGCACGACCGCGTAAAACACGGCGTGCAGATGTAATTTTATCTTGAGCGGGGCTTCTTTGAAAAAGCCCCTAAACTGCCAAAATCCCCTTAAGAATTTCAGAAAACTTTTTGCTCGGTTTTAAGAGATTTTCAAATATCTGCGGCGGAGCCGCTCCAAGTGTTTTAACAAGCGTTAAGCGGAAGATCGAAAATACCCCCGCCGCCTAAGAGACGGTGACATGAACGCGGTTATATCAGAGATATCGGTAATAAACAATGCGACTAAATGATGCGAAGAACTTTTGGCCAAACAAAGGCAATTTTGGTCCGAATATCCTTTGATATTTAAGGCAAAATTAACAAAATTTGGCAAGAAATACGCAAGTGGTGATTTGTTTAGCCATTAAGCGTGAGTGGTGCGATGTTGCCCTAGTTAACCGGCCTTGCTGAAAGCTCAATAATTAAATCCTTATTATCGTCCTTGGCGGCGATATTTTTCTTTTTTATGCCGCATTTTTTACATTTATATATTATCTGACATCCCTTTTTATTCAGCTCTATGCCAATAGGTTCTAAAATTCCGCCGCAATTTTCCGCCCTGTCGCCGGGATTTATATCCACGTGCAACGAGGACAAGCAATTAGGGCAGTGATCTCGCGCCGTATACCCAAGCTTTTCTATTTTAGCTCCACATATAAGGCAGGTAAATCTCTCGTCAAGCATTATAAAATTTCTTTTATTTATCATAATATTATTAGACTTCTTGCGTAATTAAAATAAGATGGATTGGCGAGCAAAATTTTCGCCGGACAAAGCAATTTTTGGTTAAATATCAGTTGATATTTAATCAAAAATTAACGCGGTATGACGGAAAATAGCAATTAAAAATATCTACTGTTTGGTGCAGGAGTAATAGTTTAACACAAACGACAGATGATGGTCAAGCATATTGAGACAAACAGCAGTAAATATATTTTTTGACCACCATTCTGACATCTCCAATATTTAATTTTTGAATAACTTTATGATTATTTTATAGTGGTTCAACTAAATTATAAAACCGCTCATCCCTAATGGTTGAGCGATTTTTTTGTGGAGCTGGTGGACGGACTCGAACCCCCGACCTGCTGATTACAAATCAGCTGCTCTACCAACTGAGCTACACCAGCACATCATGTAACTAAAATATTATAACATACCATTAATCTATTGTCAATACTTATTTTTTAAGTTACAAAACATATAGCAAATTGCGGTTTTATGGGAACGAATCATATAAAACCTTCCGCTGTCCAACACATAAATTAGGTGCTGGACGCACCGAGCTTTGCACGATGTTCAAAAATCTGCGGCGAAGCCGATTACGGTATTTTAACAAGCGCCAGTATGGATTGAAAGACCCCCATCGCCGACGTATAATCCTTTAACTTTAAGTTTACTAAATTTAAAGTTAAAGGATTATACTAACCAATATTATTTTTAATTCCTATTTTTTACTTTTTTAATAAATTTTTCAGTGTCCACAACTACACGGATATGCCGTCCGTTTCCTATTTCTCCCGCGTTTCCGATAGCCGTTACTTTAAATTCAACTTTTCGTCCGAAAACACTTTTTATAATGGCCGTCGCCGTTATCTCCTCACCTAAAAGACTGGCGGAAGTATGAGACACACTTATTTCAGTTCCTACAGAGGTCTGTCCCGGCTCCATGCAATCGGAAAGACAATTGCAGGCGGCACGTTCCATAAGTGATATCATCATCGGCGTGGCAAAAACGTCAAGACTGCCGCTTCCGACGGATTTTGCGGTATTCGTATCAGCGACCGTCACACCGGCAGTCGCTGATTTGCCAAGCACAAGATTAGACAAAATAATACCGCCCTGTACTGTTAATACTGCAGCGATAATATGGCTGCAAAGAACGCCTAAGTTTACGTGCGCGGCACAACTGCAATGAAAATGATTTAAGTCGAGTCCGTCTTTTGAAAAAGTGACAGTCACTGATTCATGCCCTACTCCTTTAATTGAAACGATCGCCCGGCAACAAGGAAAATCATATTGAGTGAAATCCACGCCGCCATCTTCATAAATCTTAATGCCGCGCTCAATATCTCCGGCAATGTGGTTGTGGCTTTCCAGAGTTGCCATTATTATCGCGGCTTTTCTCTCTTTTTTCATTTTTTCGTCTCGCTTATATTTCTAAACTCACACATCGACAAATGATCATTCACCACTCCGACTGCCTGTAAGTATGAGTAAATTATTGTTGACCCAACAAATTTAAATCCAAGTTTCTTCATTTAGTTTCAGCTCGTCAAAACATGGTTTTCCCCATTGAGTGTCATGATATTCGCGCATCAGCTCATCATCAGTATCTCCCCACTGACAACGGATAGCGCCGTAATTTTTAGTTTCAGTTTCAATATGCATATTTCTGATTCCTCCATTTCATTTTTTTCATAATTTTAAGGCAATACCGCGCAGATATGGCGTGCAAAGCACGCCAAGCCGTTAAGCGTAAGTTGTGCGGTGTTGACTTAAAGTTAAACGATTATACAACACCGGAAGCGGCTCCGCCGCAGATGTTTGAAAAAAATAAAACCGTTCTTCTTACCTTTTATCACTTGAATGTCCAATATTTTGCCGCTATACTGGTCTTATAAGATAGGAGGCGTAAATATGACAGAGAGACAGAAAAGATTTTGCTATGAGTATCTCGTTGATCTAAACCCCACAAAGGCGGCGGTCAATGCGGGATATAGCGAAAAGTATTCCGGACAAACAGGTTGCAGATTACTTAAAAATCCCGAAGTTCAAAAATTTTTAGAAGACCTTTTGAAGAACGAGGACAAGAGAAACGAAGTCTTGGTTAACAGAGTAGTTTCCGAGCTCGCCGTAATCGCTTTTTCAAAAATGGAAGATATAAAAAACAGTGAAAAACTTAAGGCTCTAGAAATGTTGGGGAAACATTTTAGAATTTTTGTATCGTCATTTAAAGAAGAAAATGACGCCGGCACCGGACACTCCAAAGAAAAAGACGACAATCCTTTCGCCGGATTAAGTGTTGAAGAGTTGAGAAAGCTGGTGGAAAATGAAGAGTGAAATGTCATTTCAAGCAAAGCTAGAAATTGCGCGGCGTGACTTTTCTGAATATTGCAGGTTGAAATCGCCGGACTTTTATAAGCCCGATAGAAAATATTTAAAAGAGCTTTGCGAAGAATTGCAAAGCTTTTATTATTCAGATGAAAAGGTTATGATCATAAACATGCCACCACGACATGGAAAAAGCCGCACAGTCGGATGTTTCGTTGAATGGATTTTAGGGCGCGAGCATAAAATAAAAGTTATTACAGGTTCATATAATGAAATGGTTTCCGCCGGATTTTCAAAAGGAGTAAGGAACACTGTTATCGAACATAAAGCAGATAAAAGAAGAATCGTCTACAGCGATATTTTCCCTAATACACGCATAAAAAAAGGAGATGGGGCAATGAATATTTGGAGCCTTGAGGGTGGATTCAATAATTATCTTGCTACCTCCCCTTCGGGCACGGCGACCGGGTTCGGCGCAAACCTTCTGATTATCGACGACTTAATTAAATCGTCTTATGAGGCTAACAACAATCATATTTTAAATAGCCACTGGGAGTGGTATTCTAATACAATGGTGTCACGATTAGAAGAAGGTGGAAAAGTTATTATAATTATGACCCGTTGGCATACAAACGACTTGGCCGGGCGAGCGTTTAAACATTACTCAGACCTAGACATAAAACCAAGGGTATTTTCACGCAAGGCAATGGATGACTGCGGAGAGATGCTTTGTCCTGAAATATTATCTCTATCTTCTTATATTACAAAGTTAAAAACTATGTCGGCTGAAACGGTTGAGGCAAATTTTCAACAAAACCCTGTCGATATTAAAGGAAGGCTTTATGATAGGTTTAAAACTTATGATATGCCGCCGGCAGACAGCAATGGGGATCTTGTGTTCAGCGAAATATGCTGCTATACGGATACTGCCGATACGGGAGCAGACTTTCTTTGTGCGATATGTTACGGAGTATACAATCTTGAGGCATACGTTCTAGATGTGATCTATACTAAAGAATCCATGGAAACCACAGAGGAAAAGCTGACCAAAATGTTGGTTGAGAAAAAGGTAAACCGCGCTTACATAGAAAGCAACAGCGGAGGGCGCGGCTTTGCTCGGAATGTTGAGCGGCTGTTATCTGAAAAGTATAGATCGAACTATTGTAAAATTATTACTTTTTTCCAATCGAAAAATAAGTCGTCAAGAATTTTGTCAAACAGCAGTTGGGTAATGGGGCATATCTATTTTCCGATTAACTGGCAACACAGGTTTCCGGAGTTTTTTAAATCATTGAACGAATACAGTCGCGAGGGAAAAAACGCGCATGACGATGCCGCAGATGCGGTAACAGGTATTGCCGAAATAATTAACAAGGTAGAAACATTCAGTTTTGAGTAATCACATATCATAAAATTGCGTTCATTGCCGCCCCTGGCTTATCGGCAAAATTTACACAAATTTTACTCGCCGAACACCCGAACGGCTTTTTCCATGTTTTCTATTATCGAAACTGAAAACGGACATTTGCTCTCACAGCTGCCACATTTGATACAATCAGATCCATGAGTCGGCAATTCTTTATAATGCTGCCCTACTCCCTTTTGGATTGCGTTATTATTCATAGTCGCAATATCAAGATACTTTGTTACCGACGCAATATCGATCCCCGCAGGGCACGGTAAACAGTGATTGCAATAAACGCAGTTTCCTTTAAAATTCTTATTCATGCCGCTAATCGCTTCGGTATAATCCAAATCCGCAACGTCCTCCGTTAAATAAGTTACGGCTTCCTCGATTTGTTTTCTGTTTTGACACCCTATCAAAACACTTGCCACAGAAGGGCGAGTAAGGGCATAATGAATACACCTGCTTACGGTGAGAGGTTTTGAAAAAGGAGTATGCTTATCCGAGAGCAGCTTTCCCCCAGCAAGCGTTTTCATCACCGTAATCGGAATATCAAGACTTTCACAGGTACGATACAATTCCTGTCGCGGCTTGTCGATCTCAAACATAACGTTTGCGTCAAAACCAGACTCAAGGCAGTTTAAAACGTTCATGTCCGAAGGGATCATATCAAACGCCGGATTTATACTGAACATCAGCAGTTCGACAATTCCAGTCTCGACAACTTTTTTGGCGATCACAGGGTTATGCGAGCTTGCTCCGATGGCTCTAATAGTCCCATTTCTCTTTAGTTCTTCAGCATATCTGACTATTCCTGAATTGAATACCTCGTCGAAATGTTCCTCGCTGTCAATAAAAAATAGCATGCCAAAGTCTATATAATCCGTATTCAAATCTATCATTAAATTCTCAAAATATTTTTTATTTATTTCCAAATCCCTTGAAATATCATACTGTTGGTTTATATCGGTCGAACCTATATGCCCCTGTATAATAAATTTATTGCGATTTCCTTTAATCGCCCGGCCTATTTTTTGGCGAATGTCGTTACCTGGCATAAAAACATCCAACATATTAATATCGTGTTCCATAGCAGCGCAAATAGTATCCTTAACAATGTCATAGTCCTTGCCATCGAGATGTTCCGCGCCTAAACCGATTATTCCTACCTGCATACCGGTTTTTCCCAAATTTCTATATTTCATATACCCTCCGTTTTGCCGTATGTTACAGTATTATTATAACATATCCTTAATAATTTTTCAACCTATTTCCTGATGGCATTTAAGAGGTATATAGTATAGCAAATTAACTTAAAAATAAGCCCAGCGGCTAATATTTTAGCCGCTGGGCTTAAAGGCTGCTGACAGCGAGTTAGATCGTTATTGCCAACGCCATTTTTTCAGACTGCAAAGCCGTATTCTTGATTAACTGTATTTGCAAATTTAATTGTATTCAACCAATATATAAGCCAGTCCGGGATCGCCGTTTTGCTTTTTGATTGTATGCGTGCCGGCCGATATTGCGGTAGTAAACATTCCGCCCGATATATTCCGGCTTACGTTGTCAAACTTCAGCGTCCCCGTATCCGAACCGAACCAAAGTGTGATAACGGCAGGCTCTGAGGTAACAAAGGAAATATCGGTGTTGGTTTCTAATTTTGCAGGCGTAGTAACAACAACCCCGTTGGCTTGCACATTCTTCCCTGACTGAAAATTAATTGATGTAAAGTTGAAAAATTCGCTGGTTAAATTCCTGCCGTCAAAGTTGTGGCTAAACACGCTTCCACCGCCAGTCTGAACATACTGCGGGATAATAAGGCTTATTACGTTGCTCTGCAAGCTGTCTGCAGTTTCTACCAACAGATCAAGCCTTTTCTCGTCCACCACTAACCCGGTGACGTTGATCGTGCGCTCACCCGCGCTAACAGAGCCGCCGTTAATTCCCGCCCTAATAGCAGATTTTGCCGGAATAGGATCATTAACATTACTAATTAAATAATATGCCGTTCCGTTCGTATTCAAATTGAACTTGACCGATGCCGTATCCTCCCCTGTGCGGGATGCAACTATGGCCGTTATTTGCGGAACGACCGGCGGCGTCACGCCGCTTTCGCCTTCGTCCACCGAAATGTAATAAACGCCCAGTTCCTTATCATTGCGCTGAATGGTGTATGTGCCTGACTCTGTTATCGAATATTTACATTCCGTCATAACGTTTGCGGGCAGATTCCACACTTGAAGCGAGGTTTTGTTTCCGCTTATGAACGCGCCTTTGCTTATCTGTATTTTCCCGACATTGGCATTGCGCCCCGATGCTAAGAAAGTAACCTCGGCCGGTCCTGCCGTGCTAAAAGTAACATATCCGTTGCTGTCTAATTTTACCGCTTTGGTATAAGTTATGCCGTTATACGTCCGCGCACTGTCGTTAAAAGTTGCGCTGCTAGGTGAAAAATAATTCTCCGTATTTATACTTTGATCGGGATAAAGAATCTTTTCACTACCAGTAGGCGGATCAATGGGCGTGTTTGTATACCGAGGGATATTGACAGCAAACACACTGCTTTCGCTTATTCCGTTTACCTGTACCATATAAACTTTCTTTGCGGTATTCCCGCTTAAATTGCTTATATTAAACGATTTAGCGGTTGCAGTGCCTTCGTTTACGCCGGTTATGCTTACCTGAACGCCTCCTTTGATCGCTGCGGCATTAGGCTCCGAAGCACTTTCTTCATATACAATATAGTATAAAGTCCCGTTTGCCGTTGTTCTGAAATTAACCGACGCAGACGTGGCTGCTGTGCGTGTTGCAGAGCCGTTAGACAACTGCGGAACAGTCGCGGTAGGCGGCGGGACGTCAGGGATGTCCGGCTCTTCATAATTACCCTTCATCACTCCGCTATAAGCCATAACTTCAGCTTTCGCCGTATTTGCATCCGTGAGATTTGAAACGTCGCTCTTTTTATTTGAGCTGTCATAATAAAAAACCGAAGAGTTAGTATCAAAATCGGGATACTTATTTTTGTTAGTTACTTTTTGATCTCTAGTTGACGCTACGGTGGAGTTGTCCGGATTACTGGACCCAGTAAAGATATTATTAAACGACTTTACCACACCTCCGCTGGTTACTGCAATTGCTTTTTTAGCGTTTTCAAAATAGTTAGCTTCCAACAGAGTATATGAGTTTGCCCTTGCGCTTATAGACGAACCTGTGCTTCCTAATAAATAATTGTTATACATGTGCAGGTTCGCTTGCCTTATCAGCGGGGTTCTTGAGCCGACTTTATTATACCAGTTATGGTGAATTGTAACATGATAAGTTAAATTACTGTCGCTGCCACCTATTAAGCTGTTTTTCGCAGTTCCGTTAAAAACGTTGTAAGCAATAGTAAAATTGTCGCCGCGCTTGATGTCGCAGGAACCGTCGCCTTCATATTTATCACCCTCAGAATCTGCGCAGGCTTTGCTGCGCCCAACCTCGAAGGTATTGTTATGAACCCATACTCTTGTCATCTCGAAGTTATTTGCATCGTTAACGTTACCCTCTATACCCAACGCGTCTTCGGGATAGTATTGGAACGTTAAGTTTCTAACTTCAATGGATTCTCCGGCCTTAAAGTTTAGCCCCCACCCATAAAGTCTGGCACCATCGCCGATACCCTCAATAGTAAAGTTTTTTGCGCCTCTGACTATTGCCATATTGCCGTTTTCCTTTGCGCTTGTATCGAAAGAAGTCAGACCTGATATCTTACTATATTTAGGAGGGATATTGCCGTTTCTGCCGGATTCCGGATCAACAGGAGGGTTTACCGACTGATCAACCGTCCCAATTGTCCCGATAATTCTTACGATCAACGGACGACTGTTTGTAATTTGAGATACTATACTGCTGCCGATACCGGTGGCGTTAAGAATTTGGCCAATGCCTACGTTAGAATAACCCGGAATCGTAAGAGTGTTCTTGTTCGCATCAGTCACATAAACGATAAGCGCGTTTGACTTAGGAGTGCCGTCATTATTATAAGCGCCTACTCCTTCGTTATAATTAAAATGAGCGTAACCGCTGCGATCATGCTTATTCGGCGTAGCGTTAAACGACGTTGCGGACGTCTCTTGCTCACCTCCGGAGTTTACAGGAACGATCTTTACGGTGTGCTCTATTCCCCCGGCAAGACCCGGGATATCTACACGGGTACCGCGGATGAGCTGAGCGTCTACCGGCTTAAACGCCGAGTCATTCTCCGACGAGCGTTTATAATAAACTTTATATGAACTTGCGCCGGCAAAGCTTTGCCACTCAGCATACACGCTTTCAAGCCATCCTCCGGCTTTCATTATGGTTACCCTTCCGGACACCGCCGAAGGGGGAGTGATTCCTTCGGGAACCAGGCCATCTTTTAAGGAGCCTGCGGCCGCAACCGAAATCCCGCTAACAGCTGATAAACAAATAATAGTCGCCAAAATGACAACCATGGCCTTTTTAACTAAAATTTTCATAATACTGCTCCTTTATTTTTTTCCTAAAACACTGCAATGTTTTAGGGCCAATACTCGAGCGTGTTCGGTAATAGTCAATGCGGCTAATATATTCAGTCAATTTAATGCAATACCGCACAGCTCTGGCGCACAAATCACACCGTCGGATTTTTCGTCAAATTTGGCAATTTTGCCTTGAATATCCTTTGATATTTAAGGAAAAATTAACGGAGTATGTCGGAAATTTCTCCTCCAATAGTCATTTTGCTTATTATCGAACATGCCCTTGTCTCAAATATAGTCAGTCAATTTAAAAACCCTAAAGGGTTTTTAAACAGCGGGCAAATCCCATTGGCACACCTTAAGGCGCGAGACTGACTATGCAGCAAGGCAAGGCCGCCTTCGGCGGCACGCGACGCATGCCGCGTCTTAAAAACGCTAAATGCGTTTTTATAGTTAATTAACTTAGAAAATATCAAAAATAATAACTCGAAAGCTTTAATAAATGCGACTTTGCGAAAATTATTTTTGCTTGTTTTCAAGTTAATTTACTATAAACTGCCAAGCTATAACTACCGTATATCCTTTTTTATCGTTTTTTGATCACCCCCTTAAAATTATTTAAAAACGAAGCTATCATATGACCAGCGCTAAAATCACACAATAAGCCCGATTTTCCATTTTAGCAAATTGTGTAAGCATGAACGTGAATTCCATGTTTACACTCGCCGCTGAAAGCGGCGCACTGCGGAAAAACCGCATTGATTATAGCATTTAAAAAAAGTAAACATTTTACCAAAATACTATAATTAACCCTACTTGTACTTATTCGCTTACAGTATACTTCCAAAAACGACATTTATCAAGAGGAAAAATGTCGAATATTGTCGAAAATATATTAAAATTTTATAAAACATTATTATAATTTATAACTGCGTTAATACCCCCCGCCTCTTAGGCGGCACGCGGCGCACGCCGCGTCTTAAAAAAGCATTTAGCGTTTTTAAACCGACTAGCTATAAATAGACCGCGGCAAAGAGCAAGCGACATAGAACTCTCAATATAAATTTAAACGGCCCCAAAATTGGGGCCGTTTAAAACATTTTAAAAAACGCAAATATTTTATTACAACGCTATAGATATTATAATTTTTAATGTTTTACTAACTCAATCTCAGTATTCGGCTCAACAATGAGTTTGCCGGGTCCGTTGAAGCTTTCGGCGATCTCTTTATCAAATAATACGCCTGATTTTGTATGGATCGGAATATTGACCTTTGCGCCGATAATCTTTGCGCACGAGGTCGCTTCCAAGGCGTTCATATTATACACGCCATCCACAGGAAGCAGCGCATAGTCTAAATTTTTAGAAGCAAACGTTGCCATTTGACCCGTCGTTGAAGTATCGCCAGCCGCATAAACCTTAACGCCGTCAACAGTAATAATAAATCCTACGCATTCTCTAACATTATGATTGTCGTTAGCAGCTGAAACCGCCTGAATATTTATACCATTAACATCAAAAGTCGAATACCTTATTCCGTCCACCGATTCCTTGTTGGTTATTGTTCTGCAACCATCATTCTTATTAGTAATCAGGTCAATATTATTATGGTCGTCATGCTGATGAGTAACCAAAATTATATCCGCAGGAACATCATAGCCTTCTCCAGCATAGGGATCCACATAGATAACCGTGCCATTTTTAGCGGTAATCCTATAGCTTGCGTGTCCCTGATACAAAAGCGTTGTCTTGGGTTCGGCTCCTGCCGAAGTGTCCTCACCCGCCGAAGTGTCCTCTTCTGCAGTCTCATCTTCGTCGTCTTCCGTCGGCTCAACGGCGTCACTCTGTGCGGCAGTCCCTTTTGCTCCTGTGTAAGCGCTTGTATTTATAATCCTTCCGCTATCGTCAACTTCTACCGCTCTTATTAAATATTTTGTGTCGCCGGATTCGCTTACATCCCAATCAGTATCAGTATAAACGGTTTTTGCGGTATAAATTATCCTTGAATATTTACCGATCTCTTCATTAAAGCGATAAATTCCATAATAGGTTGCCCCGTCTGACGGTTTTGTTACCTCAATAACCGGGTTGTTTTCCTGAACTGACACAGAAAATCGAGGGGTTTCCAACTCATTTGCGGCCGAAACTGGGGTCGCAATCAAGCCAAAAACAATTGACGCTGCCAAAAACAATGATAAAAATCTTTTTTTCATATGCGCACCTCCAAAAATTTTATTATAAATTATATTTTACAATATTTTTATAAACTTGTCAACAATAATTTTTCATGATTTTCAAACATCTGCGACTGATCCGCTTCCAGTGTTTTATAATCGTTTAACTTTAAATTTAATAAATTTCAAGTTAAACGACTATAACAAGCGTCGGCGGGGGATATAAACGCGGTTATATTTTACGTTGTGAATAATTTGAATAACTTTATTTTGCATATGCCGTAGGACTCCCGCAAACATCGCAAAACCGAGCGTCGTCAGGATATATAAACTTGCTTTTATTCCAGACACAATCAGTATTAGTGCAAATATTTATGTTTGGCGAGTTTTCTTCCGTCGGCAATTCTCTGCCGCACTTTTGGCAAAATTTTGACTCTATTCGATAAGACTGAGCACCGCATCCCATACAAGTTTTCATATTAAATACTCCTATTTTTTATTTATAGTTAATTAGGTTAGAAAATATCAAGAATAATAACTCAAAAGCGCAGCGTTATATCAGGTTGACTTATAGTCAATAAAAAGCCAAACTGCTATAGGTTTTGCGAAAATTATTTTTGCTCATTCTAAAGTTAATTTACTATACTACTAAATTAAAGATTTTACGGAATATAATCATTATATATTAACGAATTGATAAAGTCAAGGATTTTATTTAATTGACACTTGCGCTTTATGCAGTTTTATGCTATAATATGTTTATACCTTAAACAATAATGGAGAGCCAAATGAGCATCGAAAAAAATAAAAAAGTTGCGATAGACATCACTAGCACACAGTGTGCTGATAATGAAAAAGATATTACCGAGTTGTTCACTTTCGGCAATTTTCAGTTTGACCGCAAAAAAGACAAATACCGCATAACATATGATGAAACCGGAATTTCCGGTTTTGAAGGGAGCCGTGTTACCCTTGATGTAGAGGGTGACCGCATGGTCACGCTCAACCGCAAAGGGCCTTCACTGTCGAGCCTTATAATAGAAAAAGGGCGCAAGCATCATTGCCACTATGGAACGCCGTATGGCGACTTTATGGTTGGGATAGCTACCGATTCAATAAAAACCGAACTGGGCGATCACGGAGGAAAGTTATATCTTAAGTATACCATTGACATAAACTCTAGCTTTATGTCCGAAAATGAGATGGTGATCAATATTAAAGAAATATCTGGCCAATAAAGTGAATCAAGTTTATACGTTATCGCGCATAATAAAGCCAAAAAGGAGAACTTTTCATATATGGCAAAAGATATGGCGTCAAAGGCAAAGTCTGAAATCAACGAAATAATTATGAGTGCGTTAGGCAACCTGACAGCCGAAGGAAAAATAACATCCGCGCTACCCGCGTTTAGCGTTGAAATACCCGCCGATAATACACACGGCGATTTTTCCTGCAACGCGGCGCTAGTTTCGGCAAAAGCGCTTGGCCTGTCTCCGCGAGAGTTGGCCGGCTTAATTGCCGGAGCAATGGATTTAAACGAAACCTGTTTCGACAGATACGAAATCGCCGGCCCGGGCTTTTTAAATTTCTTTTTAGATTCTAAATGGTATTCCTCGGCGGTTACCGCCGCCATAGAACAATCCGATGACTTCGGCAGGGTCAATATCGGAGGAGGAAAAAAAGCGCTTATTGAATTTGTTTCCGCAAACCCTACCGGGCCTATGCACATTGGCAACGCAAGAGGCGGCGCGTTAGGCGACTGCCTCGCTTCGTTACTGGAATATGCGGGATATTATGTTGAGCGAGAGTTTTATCTTAACGATGCGGGAAATCAGATAGAAAAATTCGGTCTTAGTTTGGACATAAGATACAGGCAGGGCTTAGGAGAAAATGTCGAAATGCCCGAAGACAGCTATCACGGCGATGATATTACAGAACACGCAAAGGGATTTATCAAACTTTACGGGGAAAAATATTTAAGCGCTCCCGAATCCGAACGGAGAAAGGCATTGATTGAATATGCCCTTCCCCGCAATATAGATACTCTTAAATCCGACCTGATCAAATATAGGATAGAATATAACACATGGTTCCGCGAAAGTTCGCTTTATAAAGAAAACCAAACCTCTAAGGTAGTGGAAAAATTGAAACAAAACGGCTTCACCTATGAAAGCGACGGAGCCGTATGGTTTAAAGCTTCAGATTTCGGTGTTGAAAAGGATATAGTCCTAGTGCGTCAAAACGGCATGCCGACATATATTGTCGCCGATATAGCATACCATTATAATAAATTGATAACGCGCGGTTTTGATATAGCGGTCGATATTTTAGGTGCCGACCATCACGGATATAAGGCACGTATGGAGGCGGCGCTTAAAGCGCTGAACATAGATACCCAAAAGTTAAAAATTATAATATGCCAAATGGTGAGGTTGGTGCGCGGCGGAGAAACGGTAAAGCTGTCGAAGCGTTCGGGCAAGGCAATAACCTTACGTACCCTGCTTGATGAAGTTCCTATCGATGCGGCGCGTTTTTTCTTTAACCTGCGTGATAGCGACACTCATCTTGATTTTGATTTGGATCTTGCTATTGAAGAAAGCTCAAAAAATCCGGTTTATTATGTACAATACGCCTATGCCAGAATTTGCAGCGTTATCAGAAAATTAAACGTTGAAAATAAGGCATACGACCCGAGCGTCCCCGTCTTCTTCAATGAACCGTCTGAATTCAGCCTTATAAGAAAAATATCTGTATTCCCTTCCGAGGTTTCTCTTGCGGCAAGCGAATTCAATCCTTCAAGATTGACAAGATACGTATTTGATCTGGCGGGCCAGTTTCATAAATTCTATGACGGATGCCGAATAATAGGTGAATCGAACGAAATAATCAACTCGCGGTTGGCACTTTGCATTGCCGCCCGCATAACCATAAAAAATGTTTTGGGAATATTAAAAGTCGAAGCGCCGGAGAAAATGTAGCGGACACAACTTGGGGGTAAAATGCATTTATACGAAGAAACGATTGACAGCAAATTAAAATTTGACGGCAGGGTGTTCAAGGCATATCTTGATATCGTGCGGCTAGAAGATAACAGCGAAACCGTTCGCGAATTTGTCGAGCACTCCGGTGGCGTGGGAATATTACCCATTACACCCGACGGAGATGTATTACTTGTAAAACAATATCGATACGGCGGCAAAGCCGTAACTCTTGAAGTCCCGGCAGGTAAACTTGAACTGAACGAAGACCCCGAAAAAGGCGCTATACGCGAATTAGCTGAGGAAACTGGATATATGCCAAGCGAGCTTCATTATTTCGGAGCTATTTTTCCTTCGCCGGCATATTGCAGTGAGATCATCCATATTTATATAGCTGATAAAATCAAGTTTTTGCCCGGAAATCCCGGGCAAAAACTTGATAAAGAAGAATTTTTAGACATTGTGAAAATACCATTTAAAAAAGCTGTAGAAATGGTCATGCAAGGCGAAATATGGGATGCCAAAACTCAAATTTTAATTTTAAAGGCGAATTTAATGTTAGGGCAACACCTCATAACTAACGCTTAACGGCTTGGCGCACAAATCACTTGCGTATTTCTCGCCAAACTTCTTTTATTTTGCCTTAAATCAACGAGGATATTCTCGGCAAAATTGCCTAGTTTTACGACAAATACGACTGCGTGCTTTGCACGACAGAACTGTTCGATATTGCCTTAATTTCACGAGAATAAAAATAGCGTATCACTCAATTTTGAAAATATCAAAAAGAACAATACGAAATATTTATTATATCAGTTTGTCTTTATTATTGACTATAAGTCAAACTGATATAATAGGTCTTATTTACAAGACGAAAGGGCGCACAGTGTGCGCCCCCCCCCCCGGCTTACTTACAAAGTTAGAAATATGTTTTTTCGGGAATTCATTTCCCGAAAAAACTACCTAAAACGAGACGCGTACGCGCTCGTTGCAAAGCCTGTTCGCGGCTTCGCGTGGAAGCGACACAGGGGAAGCCGGCTCCCCCTGTGGAGATTGACGGCTTTGTCGCCAATCTAATGGCGTCCCCCGTTTGCAATTTGAGATTATACTTGTGCGGTTTCAGCGCCGCCCGCTTCAGCGTTTATATATTTGTCATATGCTTCCAGAATGCTTTTTTCCAACATTCCGCGCGCCTCAGGATTAATCGGATGGATAATGTCGCGAAAGAGTCCAGCTTCATCACGGCGACTGGGCATTGCCACAAACATACGGTCGTCGCCTTGAACTAGCTTGATATCATGCACCGCGACCGCATTATCAATAGTAAGAGATATTACAGCCCTTAGTCTCCCTTCTTGCAGAATTTTTCGTATGCGAATATCACTGATTTCCATTGCTTTTCACCTTTCTGTTTTTTTGTCATTGGTAGTTATAGTTTTTGCATTAGCAACACTAATATTCATATATTAACATATATTGCATAATTTTGTCAATAATATTGTAACTAAAATTAAAGTATTTTTTTATGCACTGGCAGGGGGTATTATGACTGATTTTTTAATCGGAAAAAACAAAATCCACTTCATCGGTATCGGCGGATCAGGTATGTATCCGCTTGCCCAAATACTGCATTCAAAAGGGTTTTCCCTGACAGGGTCTGACAATAACATGACCGATACCATTACCTCGGTTAAAAAAATGGGTATACCATTTTTTTTAAAGCACGATGCGTCAAACATCGGCGGCGCGGATTTGATTGTCTATTCGGCGGCGATAATGAAAGACAATCCGGAGCTAAAGGCGGCACGAGATAAAAATATTGAAACCCGCGAGAGAAGCGAGCTTTTAGGTTTGGTTTCCTCACTTTATGATAACGCCGTATGCATATCCGGCACACACGGAAAAACTACCGCTTCTTCAATGGTTGCCCACATCTTCTTGGCGGATAATATTGATATTTCAGCGGTCATCGGCGGAAAGCTCAAAGCAATCGGAGGCAGCGGCAAAGTTGGAAACAGCAATATTTTCATTTGTGAAGCCTGTGAGTTCAACGATACATTTTTAAAGCTTGAGCCTAATACTGCATTGATTTTAAATATTGACGAAGACCACATGGACTATTTTAAAACTATGGATAATCTTATCGAATCGTTTAGCAAATTCTGCGGTGCAACCACCGACAGAGTTATTTATAACGGCGATGACAAAAACACTGTTAAAGCTGTTGATAACAGTCATTTTTGCGGCAAAAAAATCACATTCGGATGGAATGACGGCAACATGTTTTATCCTGAAAACATAAATCAAATATCCGACTTTGAAACCGGCTTTACCCTTATGCATGACGGGTTAAATTTAACGGATATAACCATTAGAACGCCCGGTACACACAATATTTTAAATGCCGTTGCCGCCTGTGCCGCCGCTATAAGCTGCGGTTGCTCGCTTAATTCGCTGAAAAAAGGTCTTTACAGCTTTACAGGAGTAGGAAGGAGATTCGAGCGCTTATACAGCAATAAAGGAATAACGATAGTGGACGATTACGCTCATCATCCTCTTGAAATATCCGCCGTTCTAAAAACTGCGAAACAAATGAATTTTAAAAGAATAATAGCCGTCCACCAACCCTTTACCTATTCGCGAACCGCCGCTTTGCTCACAAAATTTGCAAAAGCCCTGAACATTGCGGATCAGGTGATACTAACGCCTATAATGGGCGGTCGCGAGGTAAACACATATGGTGTTACAACCGAACAGCTTGCGGAAAAGATTGACGGAGCGCAAGTCATAAATACTTTTGAAGAAATTGCCGAATATATTATAAAATATGCAAAACACGGAGATTTGATAATTACCCTTGGCTGCGGCGATATAAATAAAGCCGCAAAGCTTATCGTAAACCTACTTCATACAACATTTAAAAAATGAGGATTTTTACATCAACATGGAAGTGAATTCCATGTTTACGCTCACCGCTGAAAGCGGCGGCACTGCAGATTTGCCGCAGTGCCGCCGGTTAACCGTTAGTCAATCACAGGAACATACCCCTCGTTTTCAATAAGGGTTTTTCCTTCATCCGATTGGAGCCAATTAAAAATTTGACAAGCGGCGCTGTCTGTCGGCTCGGTTTTAGAAATAGCCGCGTAAAAATTGTTGACTGGCAGATATGACCCATTCTGAATGTTTATATTATTCGGTTCCACATCGTCTATCTTTAAAAATTTAAGCTCATTGTTCGGATTCATATTTTTTGCATAATAATAAACTGAATAGCCGATTGCCGCGCCGGTTTCGTTAAAAGACGCCACTGACTCGACAAGTCCCATCATGCCTCCCTGAATATATTTAGTGTCGGGCTTCATTGGTTCAGCGCCTTTCATGATAAGCTTTAAAAACAGCGTTTGACTGCCCGAATCGGCGTTGCGCTGAAACGGCTCGATTTTTAAGTCGTTGCCGCCTAATTCCTTCCAGTTAGTTATCTCGCCGATATATATTTTACGCGCCTGCTCCATAGTGATATTTTCAACGGGATTTGAAGCGTTTACCAAAAACACCAACGCGTCTCTGCCTATAGGTGCTAATTCCCATTCAAAATCATTCTCTCTTTGAGTTTTTACCGCTTCATCGGTCGGCTCATAAGCAATGACTAGATCTCTCTCACCGTAAATAAGATTTACATAAGCCGAATGAGTGCCGTTAAAATCGATCATACCGGCCGCCTCACTTCTGGGTATATCCAGCAAAAGCGAAACCAACGCTTCCCCCAACGGTATCGTTGCTGTCGAGCCATCTATCTTCGGCAACCCGGTTGCTTTAAGAAACGGAAGCGTTATCCGGTTTTCATCTCCGAATGAATCAGCGTTACCCGCGGAGCCGGACGGCGACGCCTCGTCAATTTTGATCGGCGCATAAATAACTTCACCCGAATATCCCGTTTCAACGGGAATATCGTTTTTTACGCAGCCAACAAGCAAAATTGAACATAAAACAAAAAAAATAATTCTTTTCATATTTTCCTCTAATCTTTACCACCCAATGCATCGATTTTTATGATCCATTCTCCGTTTTCCCTAATAACTCCTATATAATTGTCAATTTCAGCTAAATAAAGCCCGTCGGTCAACGAGCTCAAAACCTCATACCGTATCGGAAAAATTTCCTCGCCTGACAAGGTGTATAAACCGTTTTTTATGCCCATTTCGCCATAAAATCGAACGTCTATAAGGCCTTTGTCGTTTATATAAGGCATTGAACCTTCTGGAAACAGCTGCCTACTGTTTCCGTCCATATCATATATTTTAGAGCCGCAGATAAAAGTTTCGGGCGATATAAAAATAACATTATACCTGCTTTCAAAATCTACTTCCACCCTTTTTCCACTGATGAGATCGCTTACATAACATGCATTCTCATTTTCAAAAACATATAGATTTCCGCCGATATAGTCAAAAGAAGCATACTCTTCAATTTCATTCAAATCAAAATCATAAATTTTGCTGTATCCGTTTTTATCAAATGACATTAACAGTTTCCCGTGTATACTTACTCTGTCGCAGTTAAGCAAAACCTTTCCTGAACTGTCATAAATAACCGTGTTTGCCGATTTATAGTCGTCGTCATATCCTAAATTTTCAACAAACACTCCGTCTTTTAGCTCACAGATAATGCCTTCGTCAATATTAAGCCTTCCTCTTTCCGGAGTATATTTTATATACGCCTTTAATTGTCCTTCGGGATCTACTTCAACTTTTTCATAAATATCCGGCGTATCGTTTAAATCTGCGCCGCCTTTAAGATTTTTATAAAATATCCCGGCGTCAGGACTGATATAATATTTTTTATAATTATCCTTTATGCTTACGATCGGCGCAATAATATTGCCGTTCAAATCAATTTCGCCTACAAATTCTTCCAGGCTCTCGCCGCCGTTATCCCGATATTCCAGCACCCTAACCCTATCCTTGCCAATATACTTTAAGTTTCCCGGAAATACTCCTGTTTGCAAGCTACCGTTGGCAGTTATTATCCTGCCGCCCGATGAGGTGCCCAATATATAATATCCTTCGCCCCAGTCTATATATTTCACAATACCGTATGCTCCGTCAACCACTATCCTGCCGTCAGAGGTCATCAAGCCATAGATCACGGCATATCCGGAGTTATACGCGGGATACGGGTATAATTTCCCATAATCATCCGAAGGAATAAGCTCATAATTGGTTTCGGGATAATAGCGGCTTTTTATCTCTGAGCGGGTCTGATACGGCTCAAGCTCGCTCAGCCTTTTCAAAAATTCCGGCGATGCGTTGGCGGCGTAATACGACAAGGTTTCAGGCGTAGTTTGATCATAACGCGAAGTCGTATCAAATGGTTTTAACTTCTCACCCGAAGATCCGCCGATGACCGGAATATCGTTATTAAAGCACCCCGTAAACAAAGCCGCGCATAAAACTAAAAAAATAAACTTTTTCATAAATTTTACCTTTTAGCTATTTTATTGGCTATTTTAACAGTTTCGCAAAATTGTTGCAATAATCATGATAATTTAATTATACAATAAATCATAACAAATTTCAAGATTTTTTGCTTGCCAATATTAGCCTTCTTGCGTAATTATACATCAGTTTGACTTTTTATTGACTTATAAGTCAAACTGTTATAACACCGCGCAAAGCGCGGTGCGTCCATAAGCTAAATTAGATGCCGGACGGCGAGCGTTTTTATGGAATTCATTTCCATAAAAACTCAATTTGCTATAATTAAGGCAAACGAAAGGCTGCATATGAACAACATAATCTTTCTCGGCTTGATAAGCTTTTTTACAGATATAAGCACCGAAATGATTTATCCGGTCATTCCTCTTTATCTCGTTTCTTCATTCGGAGCTACTCCCGCCCTGGTTGGAGTTATCGAAGGGATAGCCGAAAGTCTTGCCGGTTTGCTTAAGGTATTCAGCGGATATATAACAGACCGGACGCAAAAGAAAAAATTCGTTGCGTTTTCGGGCTACGCAACCGGACTTTTGTATAAGATTATTTTGCTGTTTGCTAGCTCATGGTTCGGTATTTTAATAGCGCGCTCCATTGACAGGTTCGGAAAAGGAATAAGAACCGCACCGCGCGATGTTCTAATAAGCGAAAGCGTAAACAAAAAAGATATTGGAAAAGCGTTCGGCCTGCACAAAGCCTTGGATATGCTAGGCTCTTCTATCGGAATACTCGCCACATATTTTATACTGCTTTATTGGAATAACCATAACTATAAGCAGCTCTTCTTGATTTCAGTCATCCCGGCAATATTGGGCTTGCTGATGTTTTCTTTCATCAAACAGAAAAAAACATCATCCGAACCTAAAAAGCGAGAGCCTCTTTTAAAGAATATAAAAAAAATTGACCGCCGGCTAAAACTCTATCTTCTCGTCGTTTTCGTTTTTACATTAGGCAACTCGTCGAATACTTTCATACTTATCAAAGCGCAGTCAGCCGGATTCGACGACATCGGCGCAATACTATTATATTTTATTTATAATATAGTCGCTTCGGCTTTGTCTCTTCCGTTCGGTCGTCTGTCCGACAAAATCGGTCGAAAAAATCTTTTGGTGCCAGGATATTTGGTGTTCGCGCTATGCTACACAGGGTTTGCATTCGCCAAAACCGAAAGCGCAATAATTGCTGTATTCGTGATCTATGGGGTTTACACCGCTTTGATAACCGGGGTCGAGCGCGCGTTTATAGCCGAAATATCACCAACGGATCTAAAAGGCACAATGCTTGGTCTTCATTCCTCGGTTACAGGAATAGCCCTACTTCCCGCCAGCGTTACCGCCGGTTTATTATGGAACGCGCTCGGCTCTGAAGCGCCGTTCTTATTCGGGGCCGGATTATCCATGATAGCGGCTTTGATCTTGATAATTTTTTTGAAAAATTCTAAAGATCAAGTTTCCAACCATAATCGCCGTGATAAATCATCTGCCTGCTAATCCCACCGTCAACCATAAAGTTTTGTCCTGTGATAAATCCGGATTTTTCATCGCACAAATACATTACTAATTCGGCGATATCTTCAGGCATTCCAATCCTGCCGACCGGATGCTGAAGCATGTCTTCTTTGCAATGCCCGGGCGTTTCAGAGTTTTCACGATATCGAAAGGTTTCAATCCACCCTGGGCTTACCGAGTTGACCCGCGCCCATCCGGCAAGACTTGCCGCCAACGCGTGCGTAAGAGAGACCAATCCTCCCTTAACCGCCGAATAGCTTTCGGTGTCAGGCTGTGACTGAAACGCTCTGGTTGAGGCTATGTTTATTATAGAGGCATTTTGCAAAAGTAGATTATTTTTTACAAAAAGGCTTGTCAAATAATACGGCGCGATAACTCCCACCCTATGAACATACTCAAAATCTTCATATGAACAATCAGACAAAATGCCTTTCCGGCTTACGCAAGCGTTATTTACCAAAAAATCGACATCAATTTCAAGTGACCGGACAAAGCAGTCCAAAACTGATTTTTCCGCTATATCTCCATAAAAAAACGATAAATTTTCATAGCGGTTTTGCAAAAGCCCTGCTGCGGTTCCGTCAATATCTATTATCGTGACCTTTGCCTGATTATTTAAAAAAGCCTCGGCAATACATCGTCCGATACCATTTGCGCCGCCTGTAACAACGGCATGTTTATTTTTAAACGTCAAAGATTTTTTCCTTTACTAAATCAAAGTCTTCTCGACAGTTCAAACATCTGCGGGTAGCCGCTTCCAGTGTTTTAACAAGCGTCAGCGTTGGGGTATAAACACGGTTATAAATATAACTCAACGCTCGCCAACTTAGCGCTGTTACAAAAAATTTCCATTGCAATTTTAAGCTCTTCCACCGACGGATAGGTCGGCGCTATCCTAATATTTCTATCTTTCGGGTCTATTCCATAAGGAAAAGTAGCTCCTGCGCCGGTCATAACAACGCCGGCATCCTTACAAAGCGCTATAGTTCGCCTTGCTGTGTTATCCGGCCCATTATAAGAAATGAAATAGCCGCCCGATGGCTTATGCCAACTTCCAATTCCCAAAATCCCCAACTCTTTTTCAAGCGTATCCAACACCATATCAAACTTAGGTCTTAAAATAGCTCGATGCTTTGCCATGTGCGCTAAAACGCCATCATAATCCTTAAAGAATTTAGCGTGCCTTAGCTGATTAAGTTTGTCATAACCTATTGTCTCGACTGCAAGCTGGTTTTTTACGAATTCAATATTTTTTTCGCTCGCCGCGAAGATAGCCAATCCCCCGCCCGGAAAAGAAATTTTAGAGGTAGAGGTGAAAATATAAACCATATCCTCCTTACCGGTTTTTTTGCACTCATCCAATATGTTTAACAGGCTGTCCGGCTCATCATATATGTGGTGAACACAATAGGCGTTATCCCAAAATATACGAAAATCATCAGCTTTAGGCTTTAAGTCGGCGAACCTTTTTACCACTTCGTCCGAATATGTGATGCCGTCCGGATTTGAATACATTGGCACGCACCAAATACCTTTGATTTCCGGATCTGATGACACTAAATTTTCAATCGTATCCATATCCGGCCCATCGGTATTCATTTTAACCGTTATCATCTTAATACCAAGTTTTTCACAAATGGCAAAGTGCCGGTCATAACCGGGAGCCGGACACAAAAATTTAATTTCCCCGCTCATCCGCCAAGGCTTTTCACCGCCGTAAACGCCTTGAAGCATCGCTCGGCAGATAGCGTCGTACATAAGGTTAAGGCTGGAATTTCCGCCTATTATTATTTCACCGCGCCCCACCCCTAGCATTGGCATAAAAATCCGCTTTGTCTCATAAATTCCGTCCAACACCCCATAATTCCGACAATCAATTCCATTTTCAGATATATGATCGCCGTCTAAGCAATGGGTCAGCATCTCATTTGTAAGATCCAATTGATCCGGCCCGGGCTTCCCCCTTGACATGTCAAGAGATAATTCCCTGCTTTTATATTCCTCATGTGTTTTTTCAAGCTCCGTTTTCAACGCTATTAATTTTTCTTTTGAAAAATTGCCGTACATAAAAATCTCCGTTCCTAATTTTATTTTTAGGGCACGCAAATCACTTGCGTATTTCTCGCCAAACTTCGTTAATTTTGCCTTAAATATCAACGGATATTCGCGTCAAAATTGCCTAGTTTTTACGAAAAATCCGACTGCGTGCTTTGCACACCAGAGTTGTGCGTGCCCTAGTATTCCATATCCGCCAAAGACGAGTACGGTTCCCTGATATATTCAATATTTAACGCGCCGTTTTGATAAGAAACATTAATATATATCATAAGAAGCTGATCCTCAAGCGCAACCCTGGGAAAGATATTGTTAGTCACCACATCATATTTGCAGTTAAGTGTAAGCATGCCCTGCTCTCCGATCAGCTTCATAGAAACAGAAGGCGTGTTTTCAAGTTTAGCGTTTAGGATGGTTCCGTCTTCCGAAAGAATCGAAAAAGCTCCGGTCAAATTCGAATCGGGATATGTAAAATCAACCTCAGACATCATAAACCCTTCCGCAACAACGTCAAGCGTTAAATTTTCTATCTTAAAATCGCTGTCTACCTGTTCTTCCGCCATCTCCTGCCTAACAAGCGCGGCAAAATTATAAACGTCCAGCGTAGGATCCGGGCGAACCACATTAAAATAAAAAGCGGGCGAAAATTCCGGCGTGCCTGCCTGCTGCAAAGCAGTGATATACTCATCCTCCGTGAACCCTGTGTCCGCTATCCCCTCCTCTTCATAAGACACCAAAGCTTCTTCAAGATTCACATCGGCGGTATAAAGCCTTCTCACTGCCAATTCGTTACCCGCAGTGCTTAAAATTTCCTCGTCGCCAGTAAACACAATATTTGGCACGCTGAATTCAAAAAAGGCATATGCCCCTACCACACCGATAACAAGAACGATCAAAAACACAAAAAGCAGCCGCTTCATTCCTTTGCGCCCTCCAACTCAAATTTTAACACAATATAGATTAGTATCCCATGCCGGAATATAATTATGATGACGCAAATACATACTATACGCTCCTCCCGACAGACGGTAAACCAACAGCGGAAGCTCTAACATATCGGCATTTCTGTGGTAAAGAGACACTATAAGCCGAGGCAGACATTTATTTATAGTCTGCGAAGCGCCTAAAAGCGCCCGTTCCTCACATCCCTCAACATCCATTTTTATTATTGTCGGCTCACAACCCGCGCAAATCGAATCAACCGAGCGCGCAGTTATTTTGCGTTCCCTTCTGCCTCTCCCCGCTCTTGAGCCGCGCCCGCTCAAATCAGAAAAGTCAATTTCAGCATCTTCATCCCATACGGCGGCGTTGATCGGTATAAATTTTGCGCTGCCAAGCGCGTAATTGCGTCGGCGAATCTTAATAAAGTTGCGTGAATCCGGCTCCACCGCATAAATTCTATTAAAACTTTTTTTTGTGCGCTCTAAAAACATCGCTACCGTATCCCCGTCATACGCGCCCAAATCAACAAAGGTTTCCGTGCTGTCATGCCTAATATTAAATAAATCCAGCGCTTCGTCCAGTGGGGTCGTGCAGTTTTGCAGATGCTCAATTTTTCCGCTTATTCTAAAATCAATTAAACGGTCAAACACATATTTTGAAACATCATCCGCTAAAATTTCCCTGACCGCAACTATTTTTTTTATGTTTTTAGCAACATATGTCTCGTCAAAAAGGCCGTCTCCTATTACGGGCACGTCAGGCGCATAAACCTCGTATTTTTCCGCTAGTCCATAAATTTTATTAATTATGTCGTCTCTTGAGGTGCCGAAGCAGACCAATATAATAAAATCATCATACATCCCCTCGATTTCAGAGAGCTTATTGACCGAAAAGCCCTGAAAACTATGCCCTCTAACAAAATCATCACTGGCCATAAACGCGTTTGGCCTTATACCATAGCTATCTAATACTTTAAGTATCTTCTCAGCGCCATTTCCCATTCCGTACATAACAATGGGTTTTTCGGCGCTCTTTAAATATTCCCAAATTGTTCTTGTTTCCGTGAACATAACATCTCCGATAATCTTTTAATTTGCGATGCGGCCTATAAACAGTATTATAGCATAAATCAGCTCAAAGCGCAAGTGCCGCAGTCGGTTAACCGAAATCAACACAATAACTATTCAAACATCTGCAGCGCAGACGCTTCCAACAATAATCAATAACTTCCCAACCCAAACCCTTGAATCCCTGCCAGATTTCTTTTCAAATATGACAAATCCGCAATATCTACCTTACCGTCCCGGTTAAGATCCATGACCGGGTTGTATCTTTCCCTTCCCAAAAGAAACATTTTTATAAAAGTCAAATCTTTTGCATCTATTTTACCGTCCCCGTTGCAGTCTCCTTTTAGCGGCAGATCCAATAACAGCGACGAATAAGAATTAACAACCCCGTAACCGTAAAATTTATCCCAACCCGGATCACCCATATCCGTTGCCGTTATAACCATAGCGTTTTTAATCTGTTTCGGAGTATAATCGGGATTAAGCGACTTTATCAGGGCGGCGACTCCCGCCACAACTGGGCTTGCCATAGAGGTCCCATTCTTGATAGCATAGCTGTTACCGCCTATATTAGTTGAATAAATTTTCGTTCCGGGTGCCGAAAAATCAATTTCAGGCCCATAATTTGAATAAGAATCGTCAAATACCTTTCCTTGTTTAACGGCTGAAACAGCAATTGCCTCAGGATATGCCGCCGGAAACATAGCGCGATTCCCTTTTGAGTTTCCGGCCGCGCACACCACAACGACACCTTTATTTACCGCGTTTATTATTATGTTATGCTCAATTTCATCTCCGTCAATTTTACCGTTTTCATCAAAATACGATCTCCCCATACTAAGGTTAATTATATCCGCGCCGTTATCCGCCGCATAATTTATAGCGCGAAGAACCGCTCCGCTTTTAAGTTGATTCTCCTCATCACACGCCTTTATTACCATAAGACGAGAGTCAGGCGCAACACCGCAAACCTTGTTATAATCGTCCAGTCGCGCCCCTATAATGCCGCACACATGGGTTCCGTGCCCATGATTATCCTGAATGTCAGAAAAACCTATAACCCCGCTGACTGAATTATACGAATTCGCCAAAATTCTCCCCTCAAACTCGGCATGTTCGGTATTTATACCGGTATCGACCACTGCCACAGTAACGCCCTTACCGGTAGAATATTTCCATGCCGCAGGGGTATCCACTTCGGCATGATGATATTGCATACTTGTATCCGGTGGCAAATATGTATCCTGTATCGAATATATCCTATTTAACGAAAGTTCCGGCATGCCGGCCGAACGCCGCCTAACCCGACTCACGGATACTTCCCTCTTTGGATCAAGACATCCAAATACCGCTATTCCGTTGGTATATGACTTTAATTCCATTTTATAAAAAGCGGCTATCACTTCGGCATGCGCAAGCGACTCCGCCTCGGCGATCACCTCATCCGAGACAAATCCGCCGCCTTCTTCGGCAAAATCCGCCGCCTTAACAATAATGTTCGGCCCACATAAAAACCACAATAATAACGAAATCATAACAGCGGATACTTTTCCATAACGAAACATTGTATTTTCCTCATTTTATTACTTGATAACACCTATAAAATATGTTATAATATATTAATGACTGTCAACAAATTTTTACCTCATGCCGGTCAAATTCCTGCTCTGTCCGAAAACCTTGCTCAAAATGTGAGTCAAACGCCATAAACAAAAGCTTTTGACTTTATTTATATACAAGCTGATATTATTTCCAAAGGAGTATCCAATGCCAATAAATATATCCCCCGACTTGCCCGCGTATCAAACGCTTATTAACGAGATGGTATTCGTCATGTCTGCCGATAAAGCGTTAAAACAGGATATACGTCCAATTAAAGTCGGTATAGTTAATTTAATGCCTATCAAAATCGAAACCGAAACCCAAATTTTGCGCCTGCTTAGCAACTCTCCGCTTCAGATAGACATAACGCTTATACGAACAGAAACATATAAGTCAAAAAACACTTCGGCTGAACACTTAAACAATTTTTATAAAACATTTAACGAAATAAAAGATAATCATTTCGACGCCCTGTTTATCACCGGCGCTCCGGTCGAGCTGCTCCCATTTGAAGAAGTAGCATATTGGGACGAGCTTTGCAAAATAATGGAGTGGTCAAAGTCTCATTCGTGGTGCGCCATACATATTTGCTGGGGGGCGCAGGCGGGTCTTTACTATCACTATAAAATAAAAAAACATCCGCTAAGCCAAAAGATGTTCGGAATATATCCGCAAACCGTCCATGACCCAAACCATCCGCTTGTAAGAGGGTTTAACGAGGTTTTTAACGTTCCGCAATCTCGCTATACCGAAGTGAGAACAGAAGACATCAAAAAAATGCCGTCGCTCAAAATTTTAGCCTCATCCCCGCTTTCCGGGGCTCATTTAATCGTGGATAAAACCAACCGCCAAATTTTCATCACAGGTCACGCGGAGTACGACCGCGACACGCTTAAAAATGAATATTTAAGAGATAAAGAAAAAGGGGTGCAAATACCATACAACTACTTCCCCGAAGACGATGAAACAAAAGAGCCAAAAGTTACCTGGCGCGGACATGCCAGCCTTATGTATTCAAACCTATTAAACTTCTGCGTTTATCAAGAGACCCCATTTGATTTAAAAAGCCTTAAACCGCTTAATATTTAATAAAGCCTATAACCGCGTTTATTTCCCCCTCCTCTTAGGCGACAGATGATTTTTAATCCCCACGCTGACACTTGTTAAAACACTGGAAGCGGCTCCGCCGCAGATGTTTGAATATTTTATTTGAGATTAGCATAACACACTGTCAGCCTAGGTTTTAACGTTTTTTTATACCAAAAAGTTATGTTGTCAAGAGACATATCATAAATCAAAAATGTAAAATTTGAAGTTGCCCATAACACAAAAACGGCCGTTTCTCCAAAAACTTCCAAGCCTTCCAACATATCGTTTATTTTTAGTAGTTTATTAAGCACAAGATAAATTAAAAATATCGCTATATTAAAGCACAAAAATTTTAAAAATCCACGAAAAACTTTTATTTTAACCCTTTCGGCATGCTTTCTCAAAGTCGGATAATATCCAAAAAACAAAACAAAAAGCATCGCCGATTCCCAACCGGGAACAACAAATAAAACTGCGAAAGAGCAAGTTAAAAAACTAAGCATTGCCCATTTCATACCTATTTCATCATATATGATAAAGATAAGAATACCGGCCAAAGCCGGTGAGATATAATTAAATCCCGGTATCATAGAACCAAACATCAAAACCACCGAAATCGCCACAGTGACCGCTGAAAATGAAATCTTAAAGCTTAACCTATCACGCTTAACCAAAACGAAACACCACCCTAATAATTAATAAATATAAATATTTTTTTAAAAAACTATTGACAACAGCTATAATATGATATATTATTAAAATAAGGTTTTAAATACCAAACCAATATAAGTTAATAATCTTTTGGAGGTGACATCATGGCAACAAAAAAACTTAAGGAAACTGTCGTATCACTTATCAACGATGTTTCCAGGCTTTTTGAATCACAAATGAGATTTGAAATGAGTAAAAATGGTATGAAAACTTCATATAGGCATCTGCTTCAGCCATTGGCGACGAAAGATGGAGTTACTCAACTTGATCTTGTAAAAATTTCAAGATTAAAAGCTCCGACAGTTAGCACTACTCTCAGGAATATGCAGCAAGATGGGTTGGTCTCCCGCGAAACGGACAAAGATGACGCTCGCGCGACTCGTGTGTTTCTAACCGATAAAGGCAAGGAAATAGACAAAAAAATGAGAAACAGCAAAACAAAAGTAGAAAAGCAGTTTTTAACCTGCCTTTCGCTTGAAGAGCAGGCACAGTTATTGTCATTACTAAAAAAAATGAAGCAAAATATTGAAAAAGCGTCTTTTGCCGACCCAGAATATTAACAATTCTAATAAAGTCCGCCTATATCAGAGTTAAAATTGTCAAGCACCAACCTTAGCGCTGTAAAAGAAAGCAAATTATAAATATTATCGGGTTCCCTTGAAAACTCAAACGGTATTTCAAGGGGCTCTATTTTTTTGCCCGAAAAGGCCAAAATCTCGCGATTTAACGATAATGTTATACAATCGCCCGTATAACTTGAATAAGAAATCGTGTCACGATTTCTGCTGCCACAACTTATAACTCCCTTATTTACCTCCGAAAGCTTTGATATCTGTTCCGCGTTTTCAGAATTCGCGATTATTATGCTGCGCTCCGGATAACGGATTTCCGGAGGAATTCCGCCGGATTTCATTATTATTATGCATTCGGACAGAGAAAGACTCTCAACACCGGGCGTGTCAAAAACTAAAAGTTCATATCCCTCACCGATCTTGCGTATACTTTGTCCTTTTATAAAAGTTATTTGATATGATTTTGAAAGTTCTTCCGTGATATGCCGCTCAATTTCACTGTCACTTTTATCGCCCACTACAATAATATTAGTCATACCCGCCTCTAATAAAAAAATTTATTATTAGAATAAGCATATCCGCGTTAATTATTCTTTCCAAGCTCCAACGCTTTCATATTTAGTTCAATGAGCTGCACTTTATGCAAAGGAATTGATTTCTCCATCGCTTTTTGTATATTTTCTCCAGCTGTTATATCAGTTTCATTTAAAAGCTTTCCAAGCATTATAATATTTGCCATGCCCTTCAGTCCGTTGTCCAAAGCGAGTTTTGTCGCCTGGATATAATGATAACTAATATCCTCGCGACCAACGCCGCGCTTGACTAGCGTTTCATCAATTATGGCAATTCCACCTGTCTTAACTGTTCCTATAAACTTGTCATAACTAGGCTGATTCATCACAAAAAGCACATCCGGCTTTAAAACCATAGGCGAACCTATATGATCATCGTCAATACAAACCGAACAGTTGCAGGTACCACCACGCATTGCCGGCCCATATGAAGGCAGCCAACTAACTTCTTTTCCGTCTAAAAGGGCAAAATACGCAAGAAGTTTTCCGGCAAAAAGTATGCCCTGACCGCCAAATCCGGCCAATAAAATTTCTTTCGTCATCTCACAGCTCCCTCTTTATAAATTCCAAGCGGATAATAAGGAATCATCTCAGATTTTAACCGCTCCAAAGCTTTTACCGGCGACATCCCCCAATTGGTTGGACAGGTAGATAAAACCTCTATTAACGAAAATCCCTGCATATTTTTTTGAAACTCAAATCCCTTTCTTATCGCTTTTTTTGCGTTATTTATGCTCTTGGGGTCAACTACCGCCACCCTTTCTGCCAACGCCACTCCATCTATCTTTGACAATATCTCACACATCCTGAGCGGAAAGCCCTCAACCGCGGTATTGCGTCCATAAGGAGTGGTCTGTGTCACTTGCCCCGGCAATGTCGTGGGTGCCATTTGCCCACCGGTCATTCCATAGGTAGTGTTGTTAACAAATACCACCGTTATATTTTCACCTCTCGTCGCGGCGTGAATAGTCTCGGCTGTGCCTATTGCGGCAAGATCTCCGTCCCCCTGATAAGTAAACACAAATTTACCGGGATTAGCTCTTTTTACTCCCGTAGCCACCGCCGGAGAGCGCCCATGAGAGGCTTCCATCATATCACAGTTAAAATAATTATAAGCCAGCACAGAACAACCCACAGGACAAATCCCGATAGTATCCCCCTCTATGTTCATTTCATCTATAACCTCAGCTACCAACCTGTGGATAATACCATGAGTGCATCCGGGACAATAGTGAGTAACTACGTCAGCCAACGCGTGCGGCCTTCTAAAATCCGGCATATCAACATCCCCCTCCCGTCATCTCTTTAATTTTTTCAAGTATATCCGCCGGATCGGGGATAACTCCTCCCGTCCTCCCATAAAATTCAACCGGAATTTTACACTCTAAAGCCAGCCTGACATCATCTTTCATTTGTCCCATAGACATTTCAACCACCAAAACCTTCTTCGCGTTTTTCGACGCTTCGACGATTTCATTTTTTGGAAAAGGCCATAGTGTTATCGGCCTTAAGCAACCCGCCCTGATACCCTGCTCCCTGGCCCGGCGAACGGCTGATTTAGCAATGCGTGCCGTTGACCCATAAGCTATAACTAAAATTTCAGAGTCTTCCGTTTCATAATTCTCAGCTAACGTGTGTTTTCCCTCTATCTCCTTATAGCGTTTGAACCGCTCGACTACCTTGTTTTCCAATTCATCTGCCTGAAGATATAGAGAATTTATAATATTCTTTTCACGCTTATTGCCATGTCCGTTAGCCGCCCAAGCCGGAGCTGCGCCGGCAGTATCATCTCCTTGCGCCGAATTAGCTTCTCCGAAACTCACCGGTTCCATCATTTGGCCCAAAAGCCCGTCTGACAGAACGACAGCGGGCATGCGATACAAATCGGCCATATCAAAAGCCTTAGTGGTTAAATCAGCCATCTCTTGCACCGACCCGGGCGCGTAAACTAATACTTTAAAATCACCATGACCCAACGCTTTAGTAACTTGGTTATAGTCCGACTGCGCCGGCTGTATTCCGCCCAACCCCGGACCGCCGCGCTGCACGTTTACAATAACACAAGGCAAATCAGCCCCGGCTATGTATGAGATGCCTTCGGTTTTAAGCGATATCCCCGGTGACGACGAACTCGTCATGCAGCGCACCCCGCTGCCCGCACAGCCATAAACCATGTTTATAGCTGCGATCTCGCTTTCAGCCTGTAAAAAAACACCGCCAATCTTAGGTATACGCTTTGACAGATAAGCGGATATTTCAGTCTGCGGGGTAATGGGATACCCGAAAAAACATTTGCATCCAGCTCTTACCGCCGCCTCCGCCAACGCTTCGTTCCCCTTCATTAAACTTCTTTCATTCATATTTTTTACCTCCGCCGGAATTAATTGTAATGGCGCAATCCGGACAAATAATAGCGCACATGGCGCAGGCTATACAGCTGTCCTGATCAATACAGATAGAAGTATAAAAACCTTCTTTGTTCAACTTTTCACTTTGCATCTCAACGATTTTTTTCGGACAGGCAGTAGTGCAAAGAGCGCAGCCCTTACAGCGGTCAAAATCAACCGTCATTTTCATAATTGCTTTTTCTCCTTCAAATATCTGCGGCAAAGCCGCTTCCAATGTTTTAACAATCGTCAGCGGGGGATTAAAAATCCCCCGCCGCCTAAGAGGCGAGGTCATAAACGCGGTTATAAGCTAATATTGCTTTATTAAAATATCTATCGGAAAAATACCCTTTTCCCCTATGTCACCGCATAAATCACGCCTCACAGCAATAAACTTTACCTTAAGACAGGAAAGCTTTGCCACTTCGGCGGCATATCTTAAAGAGTCTTTTATAATTTGTGCGTTAGTTTCGCTGCCTAAATTCGTATTATTAACAATGCCGGTACATTTAAGGCCGCTTGCCGCTTCGATTTCCCGCATAAGACAGAGCGCTTCGCCAGGAGCTTTTATAAGATAACGGCAGCGATTGATCACATACAGCATCTCAACGTCAAATGTTCCGAATTTTTTTAAAAGCTCAAACCTCCCAAGCGCGAAAGCGCCTGAGTCGTCGCCGCCTACGTCTATAATAACGTTGTCATATGTCGCTCCGTCAAGTCCAATGGTTAGCGACGGCACATCCAGTGTGCTGTTCGCGTAACGTGAAGATAAAAGGGATATCCCATTTTTAAAAAACAGTTCCTTAAAGTCTGCCGCGCGAAAATAAGGATTGACAATATCCAAATCGGCGACCGCGCATTTTTTCCCGGCAGCGGCTAAATATAAAGCTATGTTTGCCGACAGATTGGTCTTTCCGCTTCCGTAATGCCCGGTAACAATAACGATTTTTTTGAATTCCATTATTGTCCGTCTTTTGGGGGTCTTGAAGACTCGTCTAATTCCTCTTTAGCTTCTTTCTTCAGCTCGTTGTCTTCAATAGTCTCGTACTCGCCTTTCATAAGCTTGTCGAAATCTTCACCGTCAACTTTTTCGTGTTCAAGTAAAAATTCGGCTATAAGATGAAGTTTTTCTAAATTTTCGGCAAGAATGTCCTTGGCTCTTTCATATCCGGTCTCAACAAGCTCATGTATCTCAACGTCAATTTCAGCGGCTACATTCTCAGAATAATTTCGTCCCTGAGAATAATCTCTACCCAAAAAGACTTCCTGATTTTCATGTCCGTATACTATAGGTCCCAGTTTCTCAGAAAAGCCGTAGCGTGTTACCATATTGCGTGCAATATTAGTTGCGCGCTGGATATCATTTGAGGCTCCGGTCGAAATATCATCCAAAATTAACTTTTCCGACACACGACCTCCCAACAGAACAACGATATCCTCTTCAAACTCACGCTTGGTTTTATAGCTTTTGTCATGCTCAGGAAGAGAGAGCGTATAACCTCCTGCCATTCCTCTGGGAATTATAGACACCTGATGCACTTTGTCTTGAGTAGGACAAAAAAAGGTACAAATCGCATGCCCCGCCTCATGATATGCCGTTAATTTCTTTTCTTTTTCCGTAACTACCTTAGAGCGCTTTTCAGGTCCGGCGATAACTTTAACTGTAGCTTCTTCTATATCCTTCTCCGTAATTGCGCGGCGGTTGGCGCGTGCCGCTAGCAAAGCGGCTTCGTTAACAAGATTTTCAAGATCGGCTCCGGTAAATCCGGCGGTGGTTTTTGCAATAGTCTGAAGGCTCACGTCAGGCCCCAAACTTTTGTTGCGAGTATGAACTTTTAATATATCCTCTCTGCCTTTTATATCAGGATAATTTACAACAATCTGGCGATCGAAGCGGCCGGGTCGCAAAAGAGCCGGATCCAAAATGTCCCTGCGGTTTGTAGCCGCTATGATAATTACTCCGGCATTGTCCGAAAATCCGTCCATCTCCACCAACAGTTGGTTAAGGGTCTGCTCGCGCTCGTCATGCCCGCCGCCAAGCCCCGCTCCTCTGTGCCGCCCCACGGCATCTATCTCATCAATAAAAATTATAGAAGGAGTATGTTTTTTAGCTTGCTCAAACAAATCTCTAACCCGAGAAGCACCCACGCCAACAAACATCTCTACGAAGTCTGAGCCGGAAATAGAGAAAAAAGGCACGTTCGCCTCCCCCGCGACAGCCTTGGCAAGCAAAGTCTTACCGGTGCCGGGCGGACCGACCAACAGCACTCCTTTTGGCACCCGAGCGCCGATTTCCTGATACTTCTTAGGATTTTTCATAAAATCAACGATTTCGGCAAGTTCCTCTTTTTCCTCATCCGCCCCGGCGACATCACTAAAAGTGACTTTTCTTCCGCTGTCGGGCTGATTTTTTGTATTCGCCCTCGAAAATTGCGACATCTTTCCGCCGCCGGTCGTTTGTCGCATAATAAAATAGCCCATGCCTACCACCAAAACTATCATTAAAAGATAAGGCAAAATAGTGGTAAGGAACGTATTGTCTGCAATCGGTTCATAGTCAAATTTTAATTCTTCGTTCGGATACTTTTCTTTATACGTCTTGCGGTAATTTTCAGTGTTGTCAACAACATCCGTGAGAAACAACGAAACATTAGGTACGATATACTCATGCACCGTGCTGTCGCTTCGCAGCCTATAGGTCAGCTTTCCATTACCTAAATTGAGATTGTATTCGCTAACGTTCAAGTCGTCGAATTCTCCGATAACCTCAGAATAACTTTTTGGAGGGATAGACATGCTCCCCAAAACATTCATTACCGACACAAACCCTACAATCAAAATAATTATTATTACTACATATATAAGTATATCCCTATTTCTGTTCTTCATTTTTTCCCCTTTCCAGCAGTCCTATTTTATATAAATCTCTTTTTTTAACACTCCTATATACGGTAAGCCGCGGTATTTCTCCGCGTAATCCAATCCATATCCTACAATAAACTCGTTTTCCGCATCAAAACATTTATAGTCGGGCGCAACCCCGCCTCCCCGTCCGGTATTTTTATCTATCAACACGGCATATTTAAGCGATTTTGGTTTCCTGGCTTTCAACAGCTCGTCAAGGCCAAAAAGCGTTTTGCCGCTATCTATTATGTCTTCAACAATTATAACGTCCCTGTCTCTTATATCGCTGCCTATATCCTTTATTATCTCAACGCTGCCGGAACTCTCATGACTTGACCCATAGGATTCGGCAATCAAAAAATCAATCTCTAGCGAAAGCGTGACAGCCCTTATCAAATCGCTGAAAAATATGACCGACCCTTTTAAAACGCAAACAAACAAGGGCTTTTTCCCCTTGTAATCCTCTGAGATTTTTTTGCCCAACGCGCTAACGGCCTTAAAAATATCATCAACGCTGAACAATATCCTGTCAATATCCTTATGCATAATAACATCTACCTCATAACTTAAGGCAATACCGCACAGCTCTGGCGCGCAAAGCCGTTAAGCGTGAGTTGTGCGGTCTTGCCCTAATGATTATATCATAAAATTATTAAAAAATCAAGGATTGTAAAATAAATTAACTTTAAAATAAACTAAAAAATTCTTGGCTTGTTTTCCAAACATCTACGGCGTAGTCTCTTCCGGTATTTTTACTATACGTCAGCGAGAGATTGAAAATCACCCGCTGACGTATAGTAAATTATTACCCCCTCACCCAACACTCGACAATTATTACGTGTCTTCTTACCGCCGAATCGCTTTGATTTTCCATCAAACATCGACGGATATTTGCGGCAAAATTGCCTAGTTTGACAAAAAATCCGGCTGCATGCTTTTCACGCCAGAACTGTGCGGTATAGCCTTAATCTTTTTTCCTATAACTTTGCTTCTGCCGCTCCAAATAAAAAAAACCTTTTTTAACTATTGCGAAAACGTCTTTTTTTATGTTTATTTTTCCTCTGCCATCTGCTAAAATATCTCTTATGCCGTATATCAAAAGCTTTGAGGGAGATATGTTATTTTGGCTTAAAATAATAGCTATTATACGGTTTAAAACCGGAGACGGCACCGTGTTTAAAATTTCCGCGCTGTATTTATCATTTTCGTTTGCCTTACTCAATGTTTCCGCGGCAAACCCCGCGATAAACTCCTCATCCCGCCTTAGCTCATCAGTCATACGGTTAACGGCGTCTAAAACCGCCGGATTTATGCCCCGAAGCAAAGGAATAATATTGTTGCGTATACGATTTCTCGTATACTCGTCTAGCAGATTTGTTGAATCGGTCACATATTCTAAATTATTTTCACGGCAATATTGCTCAACCTCCGCTCTCCCGCAAAATATTAACGGACGGATAATATTTCCCCTCACCGGAGGTATGCCGCAAAGTCCTTTAAGCGCGCTGCCGCGGACAAGGTTAAACAATACCGTCTCCGCATTGTCATCCGCCGTGTGCGCGGTCGCGATTTTTCCTCCGCTAATTAAAACTGCTTCATCAAAAAAAGAATACCGCTCATTCCGGGCGATTTCTTCTATGCTTTGATGCTTTTGCTTTAAAGCCGCCACATCCGATGACTTTACAGTCAGCGGAACGTTATATTCTTCGCATAAATGCCGCACGAACCTCTCGTCTCGCTCGCTTTCTTCTCCCCTTAGCTTATGGTTTAAATGACAGGCCTTAACGACTAATCCTAAGCCTGTGCAAAGTCGTTTCAACGCATGAAGGAGTGAAACGCTGTCAGCTCCGCCCGAAAGCGCTACCGTAACAGCCCCTCCCCTTTCCAAGCCTTCAAGCATAGAATACGATGAAACGGCGCGTTCAATATTCGCTAACATGTCGATACTCCGCCGTAGTGAACCGCGAGAAATGCCCTTCAAAATTTAGCCCTATAGTCGCAGTCTCACCATGTCTGTTTTTGGCTATTATACACTCGCAAGAGTTAGGATGCTCGTCCTCCTTATTATAATATGAATTTCTGTATAAAAACGCGACGATATCCGCGTCCTGCTCAATTGATCCCGACTCGCGCAAGTCGGACAGCATGGGCCGCTTATCCGTTCTGCTTTCGGGTCCGCGAGAAAGCTGAGAGGCCAAAATCACCGGTATATCAAGCTCCTTAGCCATGATTTTTAAATTTCTGGTTATTTCCGATATTTCGCTTACCCGGTTTCCGTCCCGCCTGCCGGTGGACATAAGCTGCAGATAGTCGATTACCACTAGCCCCAAATTTTTCATACGGCGCAGCTTGGCTTTCATTTCACCAATGGAAATGCTCGCGGTATCATCGATATAAACCTCAAGCTGAGTCAAAAGCTCGGCTGACTCGCTGATATTTTTCCAGTCTACTCGACCGATATTCCCAGTTTTCATCTGTTCTGGGGTGACTTTTGCCTCGGCTGAGATAATTCTGCCAACTAATTGCTCTCGGGACATCTCAAGGCTGAAAATCGCTATTTTCTTATCACGGTATCGCTTTGCCGTATTCAAAGCTATATTTAATGCGAAAGTAGTCTTTCCCATTCCGGGGCGTCCCGCAACCAATATAAGGTCAGACTTGTTTAAACCGAATACATATCTGTCCAATTCCAAAAAGCCGGTAGACAGCCCGGTGACCGCGTTTTTATCCGGATTTGCCGCCAATTCTGACAATTGTTTTATCTTTTCTATAACAATAGGCTTTATTATCTGAAGCCCGCGTATTTCCCTCTCGCTTCGAATATTATAAATTTTTGTCTCGGCAAAATCCAAAAGCATTTCAGATTCTTCCGCTCCGCTGTTTGCCAAATCATAAATTTCTTTCGCGGCATATATCAACTGCCGCGTCATATATTTTTCCTCGATTATCTTTATATAGGCGTCAATTCCCGACAAAGACGGAACCGCCTCAGATAGCGCCGCCATATAAATTTGCGCTTCCTCGCGGCTGTCAAACACGTTATTTTTAAGCGTCTCCTCAATTAAGGTGACAATATCCACAGGCTTAGCGGATATAAACATCTGCTGTATCGCCGAAAAAATATCGCTGTGCAGTCCTAAATGAAAATGCGCCGGACTAAGCCGCTCTAATATTACGGCAATAAGCCCGGAATCCAACAAAACAGAACCTAGCACAGCCTGTTCTGCGCCAAAGCTGCCCTGTATCTTTTCATCAAGCGCTCCGACCGGCGCAAACGAAAGTTCCGGCATCATATCACTCCTAAATACATTAACTATATCAAAATGCTATATCTCCACGGGACCAGACGTTTTTGGCTGCCGTGCGTACGAACCGGCGCAAAGCAAAACGGTTGACCCATTTGAAAAACATGTTTTTTCTACGTCTCTTCCGATACGTTAACAAAAAATTTTACAGAAACTCCGCTGTGCAATTTTGCCTCAGCCTCATAAGTTCCGAAAGTTTTTATTTCGCCTTGTATTGAAATTTTTTTCTTATCTACATCAATACCGGTTTCCTTTTTTATCACCAACGACAAGTCTTTGGGAGTGACCGACCCAAACAGCTTCCCGCCCGCTCCGGCTCTGGCGGCAGTTTTAAAAGTTCTGCCTGAAAGCTTATCCGCCGTATCCTTGGCGGCTTTTATCTCGGCTTCGGCTTTATGCTGCACCGATGCTTTTTGTCCGGCTAAAACGTTCAAGTTGTTTTTTGTCGCTTCGGCAGCCAGTTTTTGGGCAAAGAGGAAGTTTCGCGCATATCCGTCCTTGACCTCTTTTATCTCCCCCTTTTTTCCGGTTCCTCTGACATCCTGAAGTAAAATAACTTTCATTGATCCGCTCCCTTTCTTATTGCTTTTGGTTATCGTAATACAGATCGATCGCGCTGATAACGCGCTTTTCCGCTTCCGCAACGGTTATGTCCTTCATTTGTGTCCCCGCCATGGTATAATGGCCTCCTCCGCCTAAATATTCCATAATAAGCTGAACGTTTATGGCCCCCATAGAACGGGCGCTGACATAAATTTCACTTCCATCAACTCGATAAAGAGCAAACGCCGCCTCAATACCGTTTAATGCCAGCATTTCATCAGCCGCTTTCGGCGCGATTATCCGCATGTCTTCGTGAAAATTATCGTTGACAGCTATAGCGCATTTTTTATACAGCTTGGCAGACCCCACCAACGTCACTATCTGCCGATAATTTTCAAACGAATTGGTAAAAAAGCTTTTAACGTTTATTGTGTCCGCCCCAAGCTTCCTCAAAAAAGCAGCCGCCTCAAATGTGCTCACTCCGGTTTTTAAGGTGAAATTTTTTGTATCAAGCATAATTCCGGCAAGCAGAGCCTCAGCCTGAACTGCGCTTATCCTTCCCGCCGGCCCGAAATACTGAAGCATTTCGGCCACCATCTCACTGGCGGACGACGCATGCGGTTCATGATGAAAAATCAGCGCTTTATCAATAAAGTTGACAGTTTTACGATGGTGGTCAATAACCACTACTTTTTTTGCCCGTTTATACAGTTCCTCGTCCTCAACTATATGTGGGCTGTGAGTATCCACAATTATCAAAAGCGAGTTATCCGTAAAATGCTCACGCGCTTTGGCCGGATTAATAAATAAGCTTTGTTTTTCCTCTTCACCAACTCTAACCTTATCAATAAGCTCCTGCCCAAGCGAAGCGGTTTTATCTATTACTATGCGAGCATCTTTCCCCAGGTTGCGTATAGCGCCCGAAACGCCTATCGCAGCGCCGATACTGTCAAGGTCTGAATACTTGTGCCCCATTATGTAGGCGCTGTCCGAATGTTCCACCAAATCTATCAGTGAATTGGTTATTATCCTCGCTTTTACCTTTACATGCCGCTCAATCCCTTTAGAAACTCCCCCGTAAAATTCAAAGCCGTTATTGGTTTTTACCGCTGCCTGATCCCCTCCGCGCCCTTGCGCCATTTCCAAAGCCTGTCTTGCGAAACGCTCACTTTCAGAAAGGGATTTTCCCGTGGTTCCTATACCTATTGACAGCGTAACGTTGATCCGTTCAGTAACGGCAATTTCACGCGCTCTGTCTAAAACCTTTATCTTTTCCTCAATTATTTTCATAACATCGTTAGATTCAAGCACTACCCATACCCGGTCGCGGTTGAATTTTTTCATAATGCCATTGGTTCCGCCGACAAAATCCTCCAACAATTTGTCAATTTTAACTGTTATATGCGCTTTTTCGCTTTCGAGATTTCCTTCAAACATATCGTCATAATTATCCACCATTATAAAAAGCACAACCGGATGACGAAGTTTTATCTGCCTTTCCAACTCCGCTTCTTTAGTAACATCATTAAAGCATAAAATATAAATTTCATTGCCTTCGCGCCGGGGCTTAATCGCGTTCAGCCTAAAGAGCATATCTTTATAAAAAACAGGAGTATCCTCATTTTCAAGCAGCAGAGATATATCCCCTCCGTATAAAATGCTCAAATTATCTCCATATTCAATATCCTCAAAACTCTCGCGAAAACTTTTATTAAACCAAATAAAACCTAATGTATTATCTACCACCGCCACCGATATAGGTATCCCATAAAGCGAAATCTTATCCGCATTTTCAAGTTCTGATCCCACGAACGAATAATACTGAAACGTTTTACGGGTAACCGTAATAAGCTTTCCGATAACAAATCCTGAAATAAGGACCTCAAACGGGGCGACTATCCAAAAAATACGAGTTGAATTTATATATACATAAAACGAAAGGCCACCCAACAAAAAAATCAGCGCGATAACCGATATTATCAGTCCGCTGTCACGATAGAAATTTTTCATTGAACCACCTCCATTTCCCGGTAATTTACAATGACATAGTTCAAGCATCTGCGGCGGAGCCGCTTCCAGTATTTTAACAAGCGTCAGCGGGGGATTTAAAATCACCCGCCGCCTAAAATGCGGGATCCATAAACGCGGTTATATTTCCATTAATACCGGCAATATCATTGGATTTCTTTTAGTTTTGGCGAAAATAAAATCGCTCATTTCATCACGCATTTTAGTTTTTATTGTACCATGTTCAGAAACGCCTGAACTTATACATTTCTTAAGAACTTCGGTCATTATTTTCTTTGCTTCCGACAAAAGTTCTTCCGATTCTCTTACATATACAAACCCGCGCGAAACAATGTCCGGTCCTGACAAAACCTCAAAATTATCGCGCTTAAGCGAAGCGACAATAATAATAAGGCCGTCAGCCGCCAACTTTTTGCGGTCTTTCAACACTACCGAGCCTACATCGCCCACCCCAATGCCGTCAACCAAAACATTGCCCGCAGGCACCTTAATGGTTGCCTTCATAGTGGCGCTATCAGTTTCTAATTGATCACCCAATCCTAAAATATGGATATTTTCTTCGGGTATTCCCATTTTTTCGGCAAGCAGGGCATGCTTTTTCATATGCTTATACTCGCCATGAATAGGGACGAAAAACTTTGGCTTGGTCAGCGACATCATCATCTTTAATTCTTCCTGACAAGCATGTCCTGAAACGTGAACTTCATACATCTTCTCATAAACGACCTCCGCTCCTAGCTTTAGCAGGTCGTTAACCACTCTGCCTACCATCTTTTCATTACCGGGTATCGGCGTTGCGGAAATTATAATCAAGTCGTTAGGATTTATGGATACCTGTCTGTGTTCACACGAAGCCATACGCGAAAGAGCGGACAGCGGCTCCCCCTGACTGCCAGTCGTGACCACCACCAAATCTTCAGGCGGCAACGAATTTATCTTGTCTATGTCAATTATTAGACCTTTCGGAATTTTAATATAGTTAAGCTCTATCGCTTTCTGAAGTACATTAAGCATACTTCTCCCGGATACGGCGACTTTTCTGCCATACAAGTGAGCGTTGTCTATAATTTGCTGCACCCTGTGTATATTGCTTGAAAATGTGGCGACAATTATACGTTTGTCTCCCGCGCTGCTAAAAAGATTTTTAAAAGTTTCGCCCACCTTGCTTTCTGACATTGAATACCCCGGCCGCTCAGCATTAGTGCTTTCAGACAGCAAAGCCAGCACTCCCTTATTCCCGAGTTCGCCTAAACGGGCTAAATCAATAATTCCCCCCTCTATAGGAGTATAATCGACTTTAAAATCTCCGGTATGCACAATCACCCCGGCCGGAGTGTGCACCGCCATGGCACAGGCGTCTGGAATGGAATGGTTAACTCTGATAAACTCAACGGCCATGCATCCAAGCCGCACTGTTTGGCGCGGCACAATAACGTTAAGACTCGCCCCTGCCAATAACCCATGCTCTTTTAGTTTGCCTTCAACCAATCCCAATGTCAAACGCGTCCCATAAACAGGAACATTGATTTTTTTAAGCAGATATGGCAACGAACCTATGTGGTCCTCGTGCCCATGGGTCAAAACAATCCCTCTGAATTTATCTCGGTTATTTTCAAGATAGGTAAAGTCAGGGATAACGATATCAACCCCAAGCATGTCGTCGTCGGGAAACGCCATTCCGCAGTCAATAATAAACATATCGTTAGAGCACTCATAAACATAAAGATTTTTACCTATCTCACCCAATCCGCCCAAAGCGGCAATTTTCAGCGTTGTGGTGCGGCGTTCTGGCTTAACTCGCTGCCTGGGCTTTACCGACACAGCCTGTTCAGACAAAGCTTTTAGAGCTTTGTCTACCTCGGCGGCAAGACCTCCGCTTTTATTTTTTTGCTGTCCTTTTCCCTTTGATATACCGCTCTTTACTTTGGAAACGGTTTTTACGTCAGCTTTTTGGGTGGATTTATGTGAGACCCTGTTCTCCGCAGACATTTTTTTCTCTGCCTTCAGCTGTTTCTTCGCCTTGTCTTCGCTTTTTTCTTTTTTGTTCAAATTTATTTTGTTTGTCGGCATTTTTACCTCTTTTTTCTCCGCTTTATCAAAAACAACAAAAACTTGTGCAAAGTTAACGGCTCCACACAAAAAATCTATGTATAGCTTCCACTAAACTTAAAAGATTTGCAGCATAGCGGGAAGCTCTTGATAAAACTATTAATTTTTTATATTAACGACGAATCACAATAAACTGATAATCATTTAATTATACCACACATAATATTGATTGTCAAGAATTTTTAAAAAGTATCTGCTGCCATTTCAAAAAGTATCCCAAGAGCTGTGCGGTATCGACTTGATTTTTCTCTTCGGCTATGTCATTCTGTCTCTTTATTTTTCATGCGTTTGGCGCGAAAGTCTCCGAATAGCTTTTTATTCTTTTTTCAATATCGTCACATAGTGCGGCGGCTGTCTCAGCCGATGCGCTTTCGGCGAACAAATGCATCGAATCTCCTTTCTTGCTCGGACGAAGCAGAATCTTATCCCGTCCTCGGTTTATCATGAGCCCTTCCCCTATTCCGCTGTTATCCTCGCAAATATCCGCTAAAATATGTTGGGGCGGAACTGAAATCTTTACAATCCTCTGTTCGCGACTAAATTCAGGCAACATGGCAGCCGCCTCTACTAAGCCGAACCGGTTTTTTGATTTTTTCCTTTCACTTGCAATAAAATTCAGCACAAGCAAACACAGATGCACACCGTCTCTCAAAAATGGCTGTCTCGCCGAAAGCTCTCGCGCCTCCCTGTCGCTGTTGTTGTTCGGGCACAGATAATATCTTTTTATTTCTTTGCCATGTCTCTTAGCCAAAAGCTCGGCCGCAACCGGAAACGCCGCCGGAAGCGCCGCGTCATGCCCTCCTAAAAACCTCGATATGCAAGCCAACAATATCAGTCTTTCATGGTTTAATTTTATTTGCCCTTCCCCGCGGCTAAGGCTCATTTCAGCCTCCGTACCGTCTTCGTTTATCTCGACGACAAGGGTTTCGCTCGAATGACTTGATATTTTATCAAATATATCCGAAGCATATTCTAATATTTTCTCATTTTTACAAGATACAAATATATTATACTCACTTTTCAGGCCGGTTAAACCGTAAAGACTATATTTATACAATTCTTCCCCATTATAAAAATTTCTCTTCGCGCCAAATTTATCCCATTCGGCGGTTTTATACTCTCTCCGCCTAAGACCCGCCTCAAACTGGCGCTCCTGAGTTCTGGTCAGACTTAAGCCTGATTTATTTAAAATTGTAATATTAGTTTTATTGTTAGATCCAATTTTTAAAACTATATCTGAATTAGTGACCCTGCTGAGATATATAAGCACCGGCAAGCTTGAGTTTCCGCAGTCAGTTACGTCCTTTCCGCAGGCGGACATCCCGGCCGTTACCGCCCTCTTTATCGCCTCTCCGGCGGCTCCCCCGTCACAAGAGATAAGCACTCCCCCTCCCGTTCCCACAAGGTTTGAAACCGCGCTTCCAATTTTTACTGCGGCTTCCATATCTATTTCAATATTGGTTATCCCTTCTATGCCATGATCTCCGATCTCAACGCTAGTTCCGTTTTTTCCAGGGATTCCGCGTCTTATATCTCCTGATATAACCGAAAACGGCTCTATTTTTTTGTCATTCCAAATTTTCACTCCGGGCTTAAGTTCAGTCTTTTCACCGATGACCGTATTTTCTCCTATTACAGAGTTTTCGCCTACGATCCCGCTTCTGCATATCTTTACATTTTTGCATATGATCGCATTTTCGACAGACGAACCTCCCGCTATATACGCGCCGTCCAGAATAACGCTGCCATATAACCTAACATTTTTACCAATCGTCACATTATCACATAAAACAGTGCTCTCTATCACGCTGCCGTCTCCGATTTTAACATTTTTGCCTATATAGCATGGCGGTATTATCTTTGTGTTGTTGGCCATGTCAAAAATTTCGTGAACCGAAGTTTCAGAATAAAGCCCGTCGGCTAGCTTTTTCCCGGACAACTCACATTTTACCAGACAATTAAGCATATCCTTCTGGCTTTCACGATACGTCTCCAAGCACCCAATATCGCACCAATAGCCGTCTGCCTTATAATTATACAGCGGCATCCCCTGTTTTATCATTTCGGGAAATACGTCTTTTGCAAAATCCCACATTTTTCCTTCTGGAATAAGCTTGAGAACAGACGGATTCATAATATATATACCAGTGTTCGCATAATCAGTAGTGCAGCTAAGATAAGACGGCTTTTCAGAAAAACCGGTTATCCGCCCCCCTCTGTCTATAACCAATCCATATTCCCTAGGATCGTTTACTCTTTTTGAAACTATAGTGACGACAGCCATTTTTTGCTTTTGAAAATTAAAAGCTCCTCTCAAATCAAAGTCGCATAACGCGTCCCCGCTTATAACTAAAAAATCTTCTTCTATATGTCCGGCTGCGTTTCTAACGCAACCCGCTGTCCCAAGCGGTTCGTCTTCATAAATAAAAGATAGTCTAATCCCTTTATATTTTCCGCTCTCAAAGCGTCTTTCTATCATCTCTCCCCTATACCGTAGTGTAAAAATAGCCTCCTTGCAGCCGCAGCGCGCAAGCAGGTCAAGGATATAGTCCACGGCGGGTCGATTACATAGTTTTGTCAAAGGTTTAGGCATGCCTGCGGTCAGGGGTAGAAGCCTGCTTCCCTCTCCGCCTGCCATAATTATTGCTTTCATCATTAGTCCCCCGAAATAATTATTTCGCTTTAATTTATTTTGCTTTACGATTAATTAATTATTCATATGGGATTAACAAATTATGGCGCAGTATCATAAAATACAAAGAAATGCTATCGAATTAAAATTACATGGGGGCGATTTCTTGAAATCTTTTCTTTTGATGATGCAGTCAAACACTGAAGCAAATAAGGCGAAGTATCACCTTAACAGACTTAAGATAAACAGCGTGGTTGAAAAAATCACGTCACAAAATCAAGGCTGCAGCTATGGAGTAAGAATATATGACCGTCCGGAAAAAGTTTGCAGGTTATTAAGTGTTGTCAATATCGAATGCACGGAAATTAGGAGCGGAAATGGAGAACTATAATGATATATTTTGATAACGCGGCTACTACTTATCCCAAACCTAAACAAGTAATAGCCTCTATGTCAGCGGCGACGGCAAGATATGGCGGAAACCCGGGCAGAGCAGGGCATAAGCTGTCAATGGAAACGGCCGAGGCTGTTTTTGCAGCGCGAATGAAATGCGCAGGATTTTTCGGAGCAGAACCTGAAAACACAATATTTACCCTTAACTGCACACACGCACTCAATTTGGCAATAAAGGGGCTGCTCTCTCCAAATGCCCACCTGATAACCTCAGACATCGAGCATAACGCGGTAATCCGACCGATCCACGCCTCTTCAAAAGCAAACAACATATCATATACCATAGCGCGTACATATGAAAACGATGATGAAACAGTCAAAAGCTTTGAGCGGCTGATAACAAAACGAACCAAGGCGATAGTCTGCACTGCGGCGGGAAATGTAAGCGGTCGTATTTTACCGTATCAAAAAATAGGCAAAATGTGCCAAAGACGAGGCATCTGCTTTGTTCTTGACGCCGCTCAGGGAGCGGGAGTATTGCCTATAAAGCTGTCCGACGGGATAAACATCATATGCGCCGCCGGGCATAAAAGTTTATACGGACCAATGGGGACCGGTCTTATGATAACCGACGGAAAATACCGCTTAAAAACTATTATCGAAGGCGGAACAGGCAGCAAAAGCAAAGAAATAGAGCAGCCGCAAGAGCTGCCCGATCGATTTGAGAGCGGAACTATAAATACTACGGGCGCAATTGCCTTAGCCGACGGAATAAGTTTTGTCGAGCAAAAAACTATCTCAGTCATACGCAACCATGAAAACTCGCTTTGTGAAATGTTTTTTGGACATATGAAAGAAAACTCAAAAATAAAGCTGTACAGCAAAGTATTTCATGATCGTCTCGCGCCCTTGGTTCCTTTTAACTTAAAAGGTATGAATTCTTCCGACGCAGCTAAATTGATGAGCGACGCGGGATTTTATCTTAGAGGCGGATTTCACTGCGCATTTTTGGGTCATAGAAAAATAGGCACCGCCGACATAGGCGCAGTGCGGTTTGCTCCCTCGGCCTTCAACAGCAAAACCGACGTAATGTCTTTCATAAAGCTAGTTAATAAATTAACGGAACAAGCATGACAAATATCGTCGCATCGCGATTTGCGCAGTGCGACGATATTGATGATAAGCGACTATAATCGTTTAAGGCAATACCGCTTCGCCTATCCCATTTTCTAAACTCCGGAATATGCCGAGAATCCGCCGTCAACCGGAATAATAATGCCAGTGACAAATCCGGACGCCTCCTTGCACAAAAGCCATAGCAGTGTTCCTATCAGTTCTTTCGACTCACCGAAACGATTCATAGGCGTAGCGCGCAGAATTTTTTCCGCGCGCGCGGTGGGATTTCCCGTGTCGTCAAAAAGAAGTCCCCGATTTTGATTTGTTACAAAAAATCCCGGGGCAATTGCGTTTACACGAATATTAGAATTTGCAAAATATACCGCCAACCATTGGGTAAAATTTGACACAGCCGATTTTGCGCAACTGTAAGCCGGTATTTTTGTAAGCGGCCGAAAAGCGTTCATTGACGATATGTTGACAATATTTCCGCCTTTTGCGGTCATGTCTTTCGCAAATACCTGCGTAGTTATCATAGCGGCGATTACGTTTAGATCCATGACAAACTTAATGCCTTCAGGATCTAGGTCAAAAAAAGTTTTAATATCGCTCACCGTGTCGTCAAATTGCTCGTCGTCCGTTGTGCCTCGCGGATTATTGCCCCCTGCGCCATTAATCAGAATAGTGCAGGGTCCAAACCGGTTAATTATAATTTGCCGAGCCTTTTCAAGACTTTTCACATCAAGACAGTTTGCCGCAACGGCAATCGCTTCACCGCCGCTATCCACAATCCAGTCGACCACTTTTTGGGCTGCGGCTTCGTTTATGTCAATTACGGCTACCGCCGCGCCGCAGACAGCTATAGCTTTGGCAAAATCAGAACATAATACTCCGCCACCGCCCGTTATAACCGCCACTTCACCGCTTAAATCAATATTTAAAGGCAGATTCATTCGCTTGCGCTCCTTTCAATCGCTTCCCAAAGACCGGTAAGATACGCCGCGCCTAAAGCTCGGTCGAAAAGGCCATAACCGGCGCGCCCGGTCTCACCCCATATCATACGGCCATGGTCAGGCCTGACATATCCGACAAATCCGGAATCATGCAAGACTTTCAGAATGCCATACATATCAAGGTTCCCGCACACCGTAGGATGGGGCGCCTCCTCAAAGCAACGCTCACCTGTCAGTTTAATGTTGCGCGCGTGTACAAAATGAATCCTGTCACAATTCTCTCGCACAATTGATTCTATATTATTGGCGGGATCCGCCCCCAAAGAACCCAAGCACAGGGTAATGCCGTTTGCGACGGAGGGGTTAATCTTTTTCATTCGGGCGTAGCTTTCAGCGCCGGTAATAATTCGTGGTAACCCAAAAATACTCCACGGCGGGTCGTCCGGATGGATCGCCATTCTTACACCGAACTCCTCGCAAACCGGAATGACGTTGTTTAAGAAATAAGCGAAGTTTTCCCAAAGCTTTTCCTCATCAACCGACTCATACAACTTAAGAAGGTTCTTCAGCCCATCTTTTGTATAACTCTCATCCCACCCGGGCAAAGACAAATCGCTGGTCGAAGGATCCATTGCCAAAACAATTTCATTGTCAAAAGCAAGGGTGCTTGATCCGTCGGAAAGTTTTCGCGAAAGATCGCTGCGCAGCCAGTCAAACACCGGCATAAAATTATAACAAATAACTTTAACACCGTATGTGCCCAACCGACGAATATTCTCGCAATAATTTTCAATGAGCCTATCTCGTTCAAATAAGCCAAGCTTAATGCTTTCATGAACCGGAACACTTTCAACGACCTCAAACCCGAGATCGTTTTTTTGAGCATCCGATTTAATTGATAAAATATTGGCATCCGGCCATACTTCACCCGCGGAAACGTCATATACGGCGGAAACAATACCGCTCATGCACGGTATTTGCCTTATTTTTTCAAGAGTTACCGGATCGCTTTTACCATACCACCTGAATGTCATTTTCATATTATCGGATTCTCCCCACAAAGCGTTCAAACATCTGCGGCTCCGCCGCAGATGTTTGAAAAATCATACCAGTCGCAGTTCGCGTAATACGTTGCCGCTTAAAATCTTTATCTTATCTTCATCGGATAAAAAAGTGCACTGTATGGTGACAAAACGAATCACCTGCCTCAATGTGCGTAATTTTAGCACACTGGGGAAGTCTGAACCCCAAATAATCTTATCAGGTCCAATCGTCTCATAAACAGTTTTCAAAATCTCCACATTTCGCATATCCGGATACTCGCCGTCCTCATCAAAAAAGGGCATGGCGGTCATATCCACAAACAGATTGTTTTTGTTAATCTTAAAAAGAGCCAAAGTTTTTTGCAGCTCAGGGTAAGGATACTTTTGGCTTTTGTCCCACAACTGGCTGATGCCCAAGTGCGGAAGACGCATACGGATATCAGGATATTTGTGCAACAGCTTTTCTAAACGCTCAATATTCCAATCATATTTTGTTCGGCCAAACCCCAAATCTAAAAAGACAAGCAAATCGTCTTCAACGATTTTACGCCACATCCCGTCATGTTCGGGGTCGTCGATCCAAAAAGGCACGTCAGGCACTTCTATTTTAACCCCGCTGCATCCATATTCGTTTACCAGACTATCAATGTTTGCCGCGACACAGTCTGTTTTACGCGGATCTAATTTTCCTAAAGTGGCTAAAATCCGATCAGTCTTTTTCATAACGTCGGCCACATATTCCTTTTGATCGCCATAGCATGGATTCTGCAGCACAACCGCTTTATCCACGCCGTTGTCGTCCATATAACCCTCAAGCGCTTCCCAAGGCACGCTGTTGTCTGCAAACGCTGAAGGGATAAGTTTTTCAATCTCTCCGTTCAGCTCAACTTTGCCGTATCCCAGGTTTTTTACAGGAATATCTCCGTAACGCATTCCCTTGTATACGTCCCAAATATGCACATGTGCATCTATAAGGGCAACTTTTTTTCCCCCGATATCAATCATTGTGATTACCTCATAATCGTATATTCATGCTTATTTGCAGCCGTTTGCTATAAAACACCGGACGGTTCCACAACAGATGTTACACATAAGCTCTAATTTCAGTTCTTTTATAAGCCCGAACGAACGCGCATACGATCGACAGCTACGGCAATATAAATAATCACACCGCTGACCACAAGCTGATGGAAATAAGAAAGCCCCATCAAATTCAATCCGTTTTTAATCATCGCAAACATGAACGCCCCAATTATAGTTCCGCTCAGCTTACCCTCGCCTCCGTTGGCGGAAGCTCCGCCAATGATTACCGCGGCAATACATTCAAGAGCCAGATTCTCAGCGACAGACGGATTGGCCGAAGCCATAGAAGAAACCAGCAAAATAGAGCTGATACTGGTGCATATTCCACATATGGCATAGGCTGAAACAACCATTACAGGAACTTTTACGCCCATCACCTTTGCTGCGCGCGCATTGCCGCCAACGGCATATAACCGCCGCCCGAATCCTGTAAAATTCAAAATATAAAACAGGATTATAAAAATAGCAATCATAATAGCGGTAGAGCTTCGGATACCAAAAATTTTAGTAAAATTAAATGAAGAGAGAGAGGATGGAATGCCGCTGACAGCTTTCGCCATGGTTTTGGTATAAGCCGCGCCTCGCAAAATGTTTTGAAAAGCCAGGGTAGCGATAAAAGCCGGAATTCCGATACCCGCCACGGAGTATCCGTTTAAAACGCCGCCGGCCACCGAGATCGCTACAATAATGATACATCCTAACAAAACACTTTTGCTCTGAACCATAATGGTTGCTCCCACAACACTGGCAAAGGCAATCATGCTGCCGTTAGATAGGTCCACCCCTCCCATCAGCACCACAAAGAACATACCCATGGAACAGATTACATAATATGCATACTGATCTAATACATTTAAAACATTGCGCGCGGTGAGGAAATTAGGACTCATGAATGAGAAAGCGATCATTATTCCTATAAAACCAATATATATTCCATACTTGAGCGCAAATTCCTTTAGTGATACGCCAATTAACGGTTTATTGCTCGCTTGCAGTTCCTCATTCATAAATATTTCCGCCTTTCCTCAACGTTTCATAAAGCGCCCGTGAACTTATTGCTTACCCCAAAGCATTCCGCTGCTTACCAGATAATCAATATTTCCGGCAGTGCACACGATGCTCTTGGTCATAATTGTTTCCGGTACCGGCTTGCCATCGATATAATCGCGCGCCGCGCGTACAGCTTCTGCTCCGAACCCGGAAAAATCTAAAGAAATTGATATATCGTTAGTGCCTTGCGATAACCATTCCAATTGCTCAGTCGCACCGTCAACCGCACCCAGCATTACATGGTTCGGATCTCCCACAGGATAAAATTTATTGATCTCCTTCAAAGCCGAAACCACAGGAGAAAGCAGTTGATCATAAGGTACGAATATGCCTTTGATATCAGGATCTGTTTTAAACGCGTCAACTACCGCATTATAAATACGATCCGCATCCGCATCGGTGGCGACTTCATTAACAATAGTCATTTGGCCCCAATTTTCCACTCCAAGACGGAATCCGTCTGCGCGCTCTTTCTGGGCTGTAGAGGACAAATTTCCGATAATATGCAATAATTTAACCGAATCATTAGCCTCACCCGACGTAAGCGTGCCGAAATAGTTTGCAACGTCCCGACCGTCGCTTATATTGTTTGAAAAGATAGAGCACATAATGTTTCCGCCGCTAATGCCTCTGTCTACGGCTACCACGGGGATTCCGGCCTCGTTGCAGCTCTGCACCGCAGGCACTACCCCATCGGCGTCTGCGCTGTAAATTACAATAACGTCACATTCGCGTGTAATAAGATCTCTAATCTGTGTTATTTGGGTTTCCACAGAATTTTCCGCGCTCAGCACAATGCACTCATCAAATCCCATTTCAGTTGCGGCGGCTTCGAAGGCAGTCTTTTCAGTTTGAACAGCCTGACCGGTAACGTCAGCCATCGCAAAGCCGATGCGGTCCACGCCGTCGTTTAAAAGTTTTTCGTTGCCGCCCGTCCCGGACTCGCCGCCCCCCCCAGAAGTGCAAGACGCAAGCACAAACACCATAACTGCCGAAAGCAGAAGAATGAACAACTTTTTCATAATAACCCCCTATTTTTAATTTGAAATTTTGTGTATGTCATTCCAAATATGTTGCTTTTTCTTAAGTATGTCAATGAGAACGATAATAAATATTACAACGCCCCAAACCAGGTTGTAAAGATAAACGGAAATATGCGTCAGTCTAAGAATGTTATCAAGAGAAGCCACCATAAGAATGCCAAGCAACGAACCAAATATGCTGCCTTTCCCTCCGCTCATACGTATACCGCCTACCACTACCGCAGCAATACAATACACTTCAGTGCCTAGCGACATGTTAAATTGAGTTCCTCCCAAGCGTGAAGTTGTTAAAAGTCCGCCCACGCCGCAAAGCAATCCCGTTAAAATAAAGATATAAGCCTGCACTCTGTCAACATTAATTCCGGAAGCTCTTAGCGCATCCGCATTGTCTCCTATAGCATAGATATAGCGGCCAAAACGTGTTTTATTTATAATTACCGCAAAGATAACAAATAAAAATACAAAAATCCATACGTTAGATGTCATACCTAAAATTTTGGTTTGACTCAGAGCCTTATAATCGTCTCCGGCTACCAAAGTGCTTTCAGAACCTATGAGGATACTGCCCAACCCTGTCAATATATAAGAAACCGCCAAGGTCGTTATCATAGATGGAATTTTTAGCTTTGCCACGCCAAATCCGTTGACCAGTCCAAAAACAGCTCCCGAAAGCACCGCCGCGAGACTGGCGTATATAAGGCTGCGGGTAGACATGAATACCTCAGAAGCGATTGCGCCTGAACAGTATAGAATTGCGCCGACCGATATATCGATTTCACCTGAGATAATTACCATTGACATACCGATAGATGCGATGCCAATTACCGCAGCCTGAGGGATAAGAGTGATAAGGTTGTCCGGCCTTAAAAAAATAGGCACCTTCCAAATGATGAACACAACAAAAATCAAGATCATAGCAGGCTTTATATAGTCGATCCAATTTTTTGAAAGCTTGAGTTTCATTTACCCTCCTCCCATCGCTATTTTTACCAGTTTTTCTTCAGTTGCTTCTTCTCTGGTGAACCATCCGCACAGTTCGCCCTCCCGCATCACCAGAATCCGATGGCAAATACCCAACAACTCCGGAGCCTCCGAAGAAATGACGATCGAGGAGCGCCCCTCTTTCGACATGTCCACAATCTGCTCATAAATTTCAGCTTTGGCTTTTATATCTATTCCCCGCGTGGGTTCATCCAAAATAAACACCCAAGGATTCGTCAGCCTCCACTTACCAAACACCACTTTTTGCTGATTGCCACCGCTTAGTTGTTTTGTAAGCTGTCTTGAATTTTTCGCGACAATATTAAATTTCTTAACAGCTTCTGCAGTATTCTTTTTCATTTGGCTTCGATTGATATAATTTATGATTGGCATAGTAATGTTACTTAATATAGGCAAATTAAGATTGTTTTCAACATGCATTGAAAGAACCAGGCCCTCACCCCGGCGATCCTCCGTCAAAAAACTGATACCATGCCGCATAACGTTTTTTGGTGAATTTAAGCGCACTTTTTCCCCGCGCATAAACATGTCTCCGCTCATTAACCAATCTAACCCGAACATAGCTCTTGCCAGCTCGCTTCTCCCGGCCCCTACTAATCCAAAAATCCCCAGTACCTCCCCCTCTCTTAATTCAAAGCTTATTCCTTTCAGCTTACGGTTTACAAAATTCTCAACTTTCAACAAAACGTTTTGAGTTTCAAGCGGCGGCACAACTGGATAATATTGTTCCAATTTAACTCCAATCACCATTCTCACCAGTTCGTCCGTAGTCGTTTCGCTTACTTTTACCGTGCCTACATTCTTCCCATCCCTCAAAACGGTAACCCGGTCGCATAACTCAAATATTTCCTCAAATTTATGTGAAATATATATAATGCAAGTGCCCGAATCCCTCAGCTTGCTGATTATTCGAAACAGAGTTTGGGTTTCTTTTTTTGTGAGTGATGATGTCGGCTCGTCAAAAATTATGATCTGAGACTCATACGACAGCGCTTTTGCAATCTCAACCATCTGCTGTTCGGCAATGCTCAGTTTTTCAACATGAGTTTTTGGGTCGATGTCCAATTCTATCTGTGATAGCCAACGCCTAGCCTCAAGATTCTTTTTATTTTCGTCAATAAAACGAAGCGGACCTTTTACAGGAAGGCGCGACATAAAAATGTTATCGGCGACCGAGCGCATAGAGAAAAGCTTAAGCTCTTGGTGGATAAAGGCAATGCCATTTTGCATGGCCTGCGTAGGGCTTTGGATTTCCGCCGCTTTGCCATCTATATAGATATCTCCTTTATCTTTTGAATATATTCCCCCCAAAATATTCATTAAAGTAGATTTTCCAGCTCCGTTGCCTCCTAAAAAACCGTGAACTTCCCCTCTTTTAACCGAAAATGAAACATCCTTCAACACCGATACCGATGAAAAGCTCTTATGAATATCTTTCATTACCAGATAGTCTTTGTCTCCCATAGCCCCCCCTATATAAACCGATACAAACCGACCCGCGCTCAATCACATGTTCAGCGCCAAAGCGTGTCCAATTTAATAAATCAATTATTGCCCTCACTTACAATAACATCCTCTATTTCCTTACTCACGCGAAACAAATGAGATTTCAGCGCTTGCAACGCGCCGGCGCAGTCAGAGTTTAAAATCGCCGTAGCTATGTCGATATGCTCTCGGTTAGCTAAATGTTCGTAAGCATTGCTTATATTAGCAAATAACTCTATTAAATTCTGCAATTTCATATAAACATCTATAAAATAGTCATTATTGCTGGCTTTGACAAGCGCGCCATGAAGCAAAATATCCAACTTCCGAAAACAGATTTTTTTGTCTTCTCCGAGAGCCGATTGTTCACAAATGATCTGCATTTCGTTCCTATTAATATTGTTAAAATATTTTTCCAAACTATAGGTTTCATACAGTTCGCGCACTTCCATTATTTTCAAAGCCTCGTCAAGATTAAACCTTTTCACAAAGAAACCTACTCGCTCGCGATTCACCACAAGTCCAAGACTGGCCAATTCCTGCAATGAATTCCTCACCGGCATATTGCTGATCCCAAATTCCTGAGCTATTTCTTTAGTTGGAATCTGCTCTCCAGGCAAATAAATTTTACCCAAAATTCGTTCTTTAATTATAACCCTTATCTGTTCCTGCAAACTGTCAGTTACTATGCTCACATTTAAACACCTCCGCATAAAAAATAATAATTTAAACTATATACGGATATTAAAACATCTGCGGCGCAGCCGCTTCCAATATTTTAAATTGACCTACTATATAATCTTTTAACTTTAAATTTACTAAATTTAAAGTTAAACAAGCATCGCGCTGTTTGCGAGCGGCGCCCGCAACATATTTCGCCTAATGTCCTGATGTTCATCGGCAAAAATCTTGCGCTGCCCAAAATTATACGTTCAATCGTGATTTGCCAACGCTTCTCCGATAGCTTCATCCAACACGCTCAACCCTTCAAGCAACGCCTCCTTATCAATAACAAGCGGAGGCGATACCTTTAAAGTGGCTCCGGTGCCCACCGGAGCAAAAAATAAAACTCCTTTTCTCATTGCTGATTCAACCACATCATGAGCAAGATCCGGGTCAATTTCTTTTGTTCCGCTCTTAGTAAAAACGATTGCCCACACAAGTCCGACCCCTTTTACAAACCCTACAACGTCCTTGTACTTTTTTCGGATCTGTTCAAGCTTGTCCCGGCAAACGCTCTCCATCCCACTGACATGCGAGATCAAATCGTGCTCCAACAAATAATCTATGCTGGCCAACGTGGCGGCGCAGGACAACGGATTTCCAGTATGAGTGCTAGTCATTTGGTTTGGGCCATATATGTCCATTATTTCTTTTTTACCTATTACGCAAGAAAGGGGCAGAGAGCTGCTAATTCCTTTCCCGCAGCATACCAAATCAGGCACGATTTCCATATGCTCAAAGCCAAATCGTTTTCCGGTTCGTCCGAACGCTGCCTGCACTTCGTCAAAAATTAACACAATATTATGTTTGTCACAAAAATCACGCAATATTCTCGCTACGCCTACCGATATTAATTCAGCCCATCCGCCCTGAAATGTTTCGGTCATGATTCCAGAGATTTCGTCAAAATCCACTCCCTGTTCAACAAGCGGTTTCATGATTGCTTCAAAGCATTTTTCATCCGAATAGTCCGGATGAGCCGGATCAGCCCATTCATATTTGAAAGAATTGGGGAACGGAACATTGTGAAAGTCTTTGTCAACATTTACAATCCATGTTTTTCCGGCTGGAGTTCCCCCCGCCATCTGCGAACCCATCGTGCGCCCATGAAAAGCGTCGTCAAAAGTTACTATTTTGATTTTCTTTTTACCGCCGACTTTTTGCCCGTACGTGCGCGCAAGCTTTATTGCGCATTCCGTACTTTCCGAGCCTGTAGAAAGCAAAAATACCTTATCCAAGCCTTCCGGAGCAAATTCAGAAATTTTCTTGACAAGTTTGGCGCGTATTTCGCTAGGAAAACAGTAATTATTCAAAAGCTGATGATCCACCATATCTGATACGGCTTTTTGAACATTAGGATTACAGTGTCCCGTATTGGCGACTAACACGCAGGAACTAAAATCGATCCATTTGTTTCCCCATCTATCGTATACATTATAGCCTACGGCTTTATCCCATACTACCGGAGGCTGGCCGCTCATCGAAATCGGTTCATATTCACGCAATTCCTCTATAATTTTTACGGCGTCACGATGGGGGATGCTTGTACAAATACGCCGGTTTTTTGTCTCAACTTCTGGTACATCAACAGGGGTCAGACAAAATTGCTTTGCCACTTTAATATCACCTCATTTAATATATTGAGTAACGTTCACACATTTCTTATATCTGACATTTCAGATGTAAGATATAAGCCATGAAAATAGATTACCATAATTCTTTTAATTTGTCAAGAGTCAAATATTATAAAATATTCAGCAAAAATTTATTAAATTTGCACATATAAACGCATAGTACAACCCTAACCTCTATAGAATATATAGCAAGGATCTAAAGGAGGTGTTCGCTTTAGAAAATAAAATAACGCCAAGTGTCTGGACGATTGCCGCTCATGACGGAATATGGGTTAATCAGCATCTGATGAAAGACTGCGGCCTTGTGCCATATATGTTCCACAAAGTATACGGCTTTCGCCCGGCCATGTTGGGCCGCAGCATCGGAGAGTACAGATATCTTGAACAAATGCCGGAAATGAGGATGGAATTTCTGTCGGTCAAAGCAGAAGAATATCATGACGAAAGTATACGGTTTTTACAGCATCATTATAATGAAATGGACCTTATAGTCCTGCACGGACCTTATCAGCACTACAGCCTTTTTTTGAGCGAATACAAAAAGCTCCGGCCTGACGGCAAAGTGTATATGGCGCTTGATATGAACAGCTTCTGGGCTGACCGGATCATATGTACGGACCCATGGTTCATAAAATTGCTAGACGAGTGTGACGTTATCGCTACAAGCTGCCGAAAAATACAAGATCTTTTGAACCGCAAGTGGAGCCGTTGGACAATCCGACACATCCCAAACGGTTTTTATAACATCACCGGCCAGCCTTTATCTGTGTCTCCGGAACTAAAAGAAAATATCCTTCTAACCGTCGGGCGGATCGGAACGGAGCAAAAGGCGACCCATTTACTTATGGAAGCTTTTGCGATAGCGCACACCGAGTTAAAAGACTGGCGTTTGCATTTGGTCGGCAGTATAAGCGAAGATTTTCACCCGTATATTCATCAATATTTTCAAAGATTCCCAGAACTTCGCGAAAAAGTTTCATTCATGGGCATGATTGAGGATAAAGCGGAATTGTACGCGGAATACGCCAAGTCAAAAGTTTTTGTTTTGACTTCCTTTTACGAAGGCGGCGCTCCAAATGTCGTCGCGGAAGCGCTTTTCCACGGCTGCTACACAGTAACAAGCGACATTGACGCCGCAGAAGAAATTACGAACAGCGGCAGATGCGGCCGAGTATTCCCGCTGGGAGATGCCCGGGCTTTGGCTAATATTCTAATGAAAATATGTCCTAACGCCGCGCTTTTTAGCGATACTTTCCCTAAAACTTTAGAGTACGCTCACCTGCGCTTCGACTGGGAAAAGAATATCAGATACCTTCACCGTTTGCTGTTTGAAGAATATAGTCAGCCAATTTAAAAAACCTAAAGTTTTTTTAACAGCAGGCAAATTCCGTTGGCAACCTTAAGGTTCGCGACTGACTATGGGCCGCCTTCGGCGGCCCGCGGCGCATACCACGCCTTAAAAACGCATTTAGCGTTTTTAAAATGACCTTCTGCAACAATAACTGTCTATCGGCAGTTTAACTTTTCAAACATCCGCGGCGGAGACTCGTATGTTTGAAAAAAAACGCAAAAGAAATCCCGCCGATTTAAATAATCAGCGGGATTTCTTTTGCCTTGAAACAAATTGGAGGCGCCGCCCGGATTTGAACCGGGGGTCAGGGAGTTGCAGTCCCATGCCTTACCACTTGGCTACAGCGCCATGTTTTCTGCCGGCTGTTACGTCGGCGAAAACAGAAGAAAGCTCCCGCTATTGCGGGAACATGGAGCGGATTACGAGGCTCGAACTCGCTACCTCCACCTTGGCAAGGTGGCGCTCTACCAGATGAGCTAAATCCGCAACAATAATAAATAATATGCGACACGCGTCAAAAGAGAACCATCCGGCAATTCAAAAAACTGGCGACCTGGAAGGGACTCGAACCCTCGACCTCTAGCGTGACAGGCTAGCGTTCTAACCAACTGAACTACCAGGCCAAAATATTCTTATTTACTATTAATAAAAACAATAAAACTTGTCCTGCGTCTCGCAGTATCTGATCGCAAAATCCACAGACGCATAAAACAAAGTTTTCCGCCCGGTTTTCAGGCTGAACCATACTTTTAATATCTGCCGATTTGGTGGGAGTTACAGGGCTCGAACCTGTGACCCCCTGCTTGTAAGGCAGGTGCTCTCCCAGCTGAGCTAAACTCCCACATAACGACAGCTATTTTATTATACACATTTATTCAAAGTTTGTCAAGCATTTTTTAATCTTATACCAGAAATTTAGTTTTATCTCGAATTTTCATGCTCGCTATCTTATTGCCCCTGCAATAAGCAGCAGATAAAATATCACGTAGGATTTTTGTCGTCAAACAATACAATTTTGCCGCGAATATCCATTGATATTTGGTGCAGGGGTAATAATTGTCAGAAACGTCCCGTCAAGCCATTTGGGTGGTTAATACTTATCTCCATGAAACTAAATTTCCCTGACAGTGTCGCGCCAACTATTGCAATTCTATTGAATTTATGTTATACTAAATTTGTTTGGTTACAAAGAAAATAGGAGATGCTTATGAAAACGCTTAAATGTATTTCCTGCGCGGTGCTTGCTTGCCTATTATTGATTTGTTCTTTTTCCGGCTGTGAAAAAAGCGAAAACCACGATGAAAATATCTATTATACCAATATACCTACCGTAACGGATGAGGAAAAGAACGCCATCAATAAGCTTAAAGAAGAAAAGGATTTTTTTGTTTACGGCGTTCTTCCAAGCACCGAGGCTTTCTATGAAAATGGCGGTGAAATACAAGGATATTCGGCGTTGTTTTGCGATTGGCTCAGTAAAATGTTCGATATCCCGTTTAAGCCGGTAATGTATGACCAAATCGAGCTAAACGAAGGACTTGATAACAAAACCGTGGATTTCACCGGAGAACTAACAATAACAGAGGGAAGTAAAAACGCCTCGATTTTTATGACTGACACCATAGCCGAGCGGATAATAAAAACCTTTCGCATTAAAAACAGCGAGCCATTGAGCGAAATTTCCAAAAAAAGAATGCTAAAATATGTGCTTTTGTCCGACTCGGAAATCGCGGCCGAATTGCGAGAACATTCCGGTGAGCAGTTCAAAATTATTTTTGTCAAAGATTATAACGAGGCTTATAATTATCTAAAAAGCGGCGAAGCCGACGCGTTTTTCGACGAAGGCTCTGCCGAAAGCATTTTTGACGATGAATATAAAAATATAATAACCGAAAATTACTTTCCTCTCATTTATTCCTCCGTTTCTCTGTCCACAAAAAACAAAGAACTAGAGCCAGTTATTAACATCGTTCAAAAAGCGCTTGAAAAAGGATTCGGGCGCATTTTGCCCGTCCTTTATAACCAAGGATATCAGGATTATAAAAAACACAAATTCTTTTCTCTGCTCACCGAAGAAGAAAAGGCCTTTATACAAAAAGGCTCCACAATACCATATGTGGCGGAATTTGACAATTACCCCGTCAGTTTCTACAATGCCTATGAAAAAGAATGGCAGGGCATATCATTTGACGTGCTAGAACAAGTAAAGCTTCTAACGGGGCTGAATTTTAAACTAATAAACGATGAAAATGACGCTTGGTCAAGCCTATACGAAAAACTTATAAACGGCGAAGCCGCAATGGTCACCGAATTGATCCGGTCAGAAGAGCGTGAACGAACCAATAATTTTATTTGGCCTGACAACAAAATAATGACCGACCACTATGTGCTTGTCTCAAAATCAGAATATCCCAACATAGGCATAAACGAAATATCCAATGTTAATGTGGGCATAATCAAAGACACCGCTTATGCTCAAACGTTTAAAAGCTGGTTTCCCGATCATGAATACATAGAATATTCTAATACCGAAACAGCGTTTGAGGCCTTAAAAAACGACCAAGTCGAAATGGTTATGTCTAATCAATTCCAACTGCTAATGCTTACCAATTATTATGAACTTTCGGGATATAAGGCGAATATTATGTTTGAATATCCGTTTTTATCAACCTTCGGATTTCATAAAGATCAAACTTTATTATGCTCCATAGTCGATAAAGCGCTTAGCCTCACAAAAACGGACGACATATCAGGCCAGTGGATAAGAAAAACTTATGATTATGAGAAAAAAATGGCGCAATCGCAGCTTCCGTGGCTTATTGCCACTTCAATGCTACTTTTATGCCTGTTGGCTTTGTTGTTTATTTTTTTGCAGAGAAAACACAAAGAGGGCACAAATCTTGAAAAGCTAGTGCAAAATCGTACTAACGAGCTTTTAGAGCAGCAAATGCTTATGCATTTACTTAACGATGCCTCCGCGTTTTTAATAAACTCCGATGCTGAAAATTATACAACCGCCGTAGAGTTCGGAATTGAGGCGATGATCGGTCAGTATATTGAAATAAGCCACATGTATGTTTGGCAAAACTCACTAAACGACGACAGCCAACTGCGCTTTAAGAATATATGCGTGTATACCCACAGCAGTTGGAATCAAAAAGAGCTTAACATGTCCGAAAACGGTTTGGAATTTATTTATAAAGATTCCCTGCCGACCTGGGAAAAAAAGCTATCCGCCGGCGAAATCATAAATGGGTCAATAGACGACCTTTCTATTAAAGAGCGAGCTTTTCTCGAATCATTTAAAATCAAGTCTGTTTTTGCCTTTCCCATAATACTTGAGAACGGCAACTTTTGGGGATTTGTCAGCTTTGACGACTGCAAAAATAAACGAGAATTTACAGAAATGGAAATGTATGTCCTGCGTTCATGGGGCATGACTTTGTTCAGCGCAATCCAACGCGAAAAGATCGCTTTAGAGCGCAGCAACACTCTTATAAAGCTTGAAAAAGCGCTCGAGGCCGCCGAAACCGCTAACCATGCCAAATCAGATTTTTTGGCAAATATGAGCCATGAGATACGCACTCCGATGAATGCTATAATAGGCATGACCACGATTGGCAAATCATCTCAAGACAAAGAGCGAAAAGATTACTGTTTAAATAAAATCGAAGATGCGTCAAAATATTTGCTTGGAGTTATCAACGATATTTTAGACATGTCAAAAATTGAAGCAAAAAAATTTGATCTATCAATCACAGAGTTTAAATTCGAAGATATGATCCAGCGAGTTATAAATGTCTCTAGCTTCCGGATGGAAGAAAAAAAGCAAAATTTCTCCGTAAATATAGACGGTTCTATTCCAAAAATTCTTATAAGCGACGACCAACGATTGGCGCAGGTTATTACAAACCTCTTGGGCAACGCGGCAAAATTTACCCCAGAAGGCGGGTCTATCAGCTTAGAAGCAAAATTTTTAGGCAAAGAAAAAAACAATTGCACAATACAAATCTCAGTTACCGATAATGGTATAGGGATCAGCCCCGAGCAGCAGCCAGGGATTTTCCAGTCTTTTCAGCAAGCTGAATCAAACACGTCGCGCAAATTCGGCGGAACCGGTTTGGGCCTCTCAATTTCTAAAAATATTGTCGAAATGATGGGCGGCAAAATTTGGATAGAATCAGAACTTGGCAAAGGCTCAACTTTCACATTCACCATCCAGGCACTGCAGGGGATTGAAAAAAAACAAAAAGAAGAAGCAATATCCTCCTACTCTGAAATTATCAAAAAACAGCGAATTCTATTAGCCGAGGATGTTGAAATCAACAGAGAAATAGTCCTGTCGATGTTCAGCCCAACATTAAATATCGTAGATTGCGCTGAAAACGGATCTGAGGCCGTTCAAATGTTCAAAGAAGATTCAGAAAAATATGACATGATTTTTATGGATGTGCAAATGCCGGAAATGGACGGTTACGAAGCAACGCGCCGTATAAGAGCATTGGATATCCCCAAAGCCAAAACCATTCCTATTATTGCCATGACCGCGAACGTCTTCCGCGAAGATATAGAGAAATGCTTTGAGGCCGGAATGAACGGCCATGTTGGCAAACCGCTGGATTATAAAGAGGTCCTGGATAAGGTTAACAGCATTTTTCAAACATCTGCGGCGGAGCCTCCTGCAATGCTTTAACAAGCGTTATAGTAAATTAACTGGTTGATTGAAAATCTCGCCTGCCACCTAGTTATAAAAAACCACAGGTCTCCCTGTGGTTTTTTTATTTAACAGCTATAAACTCTCAGCTTTTTATTTTGACCTCACTGCGACAATTTATTATAATATTCTACAAGACCGACAAGGTCGTCGTATTTTTTCTTGGCGTCTTTTGCCGCTTTGTCGAATAGAACTCCTGCCCTGTCAGGATTTTGGCGCATAAGCGAATTATAGCGAACCTCGCGCATCATAAATTCTTTATAATCTCCTGTTGGCGCTTTGCTGTCCAACGAAAAAGGAGACTTGCCTTCCTCCTCCAACGCAGGGTTAAATCTGAATAAGTGCCAATATCCGGCGGCTACGGCATCCTTTTCAACCTGCTGCGCAATGGTTAGTCCTCCCTTGATCCCATGGTTTATGCAAGGCGCATAAGCAATGATCAAAGAAGGGCCGTCATAGGCTTCCGCCTCTGAAATCGCCTTTAAGCACTGATTCATATCAGCCCCCATAGCAATTTGGGTAACATATACATAACCATACTGCATAGCTATTTGAGCTAGATCCTTTTTCTTTACTTCCTTGCCTGCGGCGGCAAATTGAGCTATAGCGCCGACGGGAGTCGCCTTTGAAGACTGGCCGCCGGTGTTTGAATAAACTTCCGTATCGAACACCATAACATTTACGTTTCTTCCGCTGGCCAAAACATGGTCAAGACCACCGTATCCAATGTCATACGCCCAACCGTCCCCGCCAAAAATCCAGTTAGATTTTTTAGTAAGATAGTTTTTAAGACGCAATACCTCGCGCCCGGCGACACAAGCGTCACATCCGCACACTTTTCCGTTGGCTATCCAGTCTTTTTCCCATTCGGTGCCGGACAAATCCGGATTTGTGCCCTCTTCAAGACATTTTATATATCTGGCGGTCGCCGCTTGATTAGCCGCCGCATCGTCAAATGTGTCAAGCCATTCCTGGCCCGCCGTTTTAAGGCCTTCCCAACAATACTCAATCGCGATCATCTCTTTTGTCAGCCTTGCCGCCCTTGAGCGAAGAGTATCCTGCGCCAAAAACATACCATAACCGAATTCGGCATTGTCTTCAAACAACGAATTCGCCCATGCGGGACCTCTGCCCTCTTTGTTTACGGTGTATGGAGTAGAAGGAGCCGATCCACCCCAAATCGAAGAACATCCGGTAGCGTTTGCTATATACATCCTGTCGCCAAAAAGCTGGGTGATAAGCTTAGCATAAGGCGTTTCTCCGCACCCCGCGCACGCGCCCGAAAATTCAAGTAGCGGCTGCTTAAATTGCGAGCCCTTGACAGAAGTAACTTTAAATTTATCAAATGCTTCCGCTTTGTCAGATATAGTCAGACAATAAGAAAAAACGTCCTGCATGGATAACTGGCTGTCCAACGGCTTCATTACCAGTGCTTTTTGCTTGGCGGGACAAGTGTTTGCGCAAGCTCCGCAACCAGTGCAATCCAACGGGGATAACGTCATCGAATATTTCAAACCCAAAAGACCGGTGGCGTCCTTAAGCTTAACTCCCGCGGGGGCATTGGCTGCTTCGTCGTCATTCATAAGGAACGGACGGATAACTGCGTGCGGACAGACCATTGAACACTGATTGCACTGTATGCAGTTCTCAGGAATCCATTCCGGAACATCTACCGCGATTCCGCGCTTTTCATAAGCGGCGGAACCCTGCGGGAAGGTGCCATCCGCCATGTCCTTAAAGGTTGAAACAGGCAGCTTGTCTCCTTTTTGGGCATTAACCGGAATAAGTATGTTGTTTACAAAATCGACCAAATCCTTACGTTCCCCGGTTGCCTTATTAACCGCAAGCTCTCCGGCTGCGTCCGCCCACGAAGCGGGGACATCTACCTTCTTAAACGCATCGGCTCCGCGCTCGATGGCTTTGTAGTTCATATTGACTATTTCGTCTCCCTTTTTCGCAAAAGACTTATATGCCGCTTTTTTCATATAATCTATCGCCTCGTCAGCCGGGATAATGTTTGCTATTTTAAAGAAAGCTGACTGCAACACCGTGTTGACACGGTTGCCTAACCCTATTTCCCTAGCTATATCGATAGCGTTGATAATATAAAAATTAATATCATTTTTTGCGATATATGCTTTTACTGGCGCAGGAATTTTATCCTCAAGCTCGCCAGTCCCCCATTGGCAGTTTAACAAAAAAGAACCTCCGGGTAATAAATCCCCAACCATATCATATTTATCAATATACGAAGGATTATGGCAGGCGACGAAGTTAGCTTTATTAACAAAATATGTGGACTTGATAGGCGATTTGCCGAATCTTAAATGCGAAACCGTAACTCCCCCTGATTTTTTAGAGTCATAAGAAAAATATGCCTGAGCATACATATTGGTATGATCGCCGATAATCTTGATTGAATTCTTATTTGCCCCGACCGTTCCGTCAGCCCCCAAGCCCCAAAACTTGCAAGAAGTGGTTCCGGCTGGTGTAGTGTCAGGATTCTCGTTGATCCCAAGCGAAATACCGGTCAAATCATCTTCGATTCCCACCGTGAACTGCGACTTGGTTTCATTTTTATAAACCGCAATCACCTGAGCGGGGTTAAAGTCCTTTGATCCCAGTCCATAACGACCGGAAAACACTTTCGCGTCCCCAAATTTTCCGGCGCGTTTAAGCGCTGCGACGACGTCAAGATAAAGCGGCTCACCTAACGAACCTGGCTCTTTCGTTCGGTCCAACACAGATATTTTCTTAACGGTCGAAGGTATAGCGCTTACAAAGCTGTCCACACAGAAAGGACGGTAAAGACGAACCTTGACCAATCCCACTTTTTCACCTCGTGATATAAGAAAGTCTATTGTTTCTTCGATAGTGTCGCATCCGCTTCCCATGGCGACGATAATCTGTTCGGCGTCAGAAGCTCCGTAGTAATTAAATAATTTATAATCCGATCCAATGGCATTGTTCACTTTCTCCATGGTCTCTTCAACAATAGACGGCAAATTGTTATAATAAGGGTTACAAGCTTCGCGCGCCTGAAAAAATATATCCGGATTCTGCGCGGTCCCGTGGAGCACAGGTTTTTCAGGATTAAGCGCCCTATCGCGAAAAGCATCTATGTCATTTTTATCAACAAATTTTTCAAGATCTTCGTTTTCCCAAACATCAATTTTTTGGATCTCGTGAGAAGTGCGGAATCCATCAAAGAAATGCAAGAAAGGCACCCTCCCCTTAAGAGTGGCGAGATGCGCCACAGCGCCCAAATCCATGACCTCTTGAGGGTTAGTTGAACACAGCATGGCATACCCAGTCTGACGGCAGGCATAAACGTCGCTGTGGTCTCCAAATATCGACAACGCATGAGAAGCAAGCGCACGCGCCGAAACATGGATAACGCTCGGAATCAGCTCGCCCGCTATTTTAAACATATTTGGAATCATCAGCAAAAGCCCCTGAGAAGCGGTATATGTCGTGGTCAAAGCGCCTGCCGAAAGAGAGCCGTGAACAGCACCGGCCGCGCCGCCTTCCGATTGCATTTCAACAACTTTTACCTCTTCACCGAACAAATTTTTACGGCCTGCGACCGCCCATGAATCGGTGACTTCAGCCATTACCGAAGATGGAGTTATGGGATATATAGCCGCGACCTCGGTAAAAGCGTATGAGACATGTCCTGCAGCTGTATTACCGTCCATTGTTAATTTTTTTCTTGCCATTTAATAGACCTCCTTATAATAATTTGGACAAGTTTAATTATACCATAGCCTGAAAATTTTGTAAATAGTAATATTAAACGAAAAAATAAATACTTGTTTGTGCGGCGTGTCTCTTTATAAAATTTAAAATATAGCAAGTTTATTTTATCACATTTTAAGTGTTTTTTTCACAAACAAACAAAAAAAAATAATTCAAATATTGATTTTTCTCATAAAAATATGTAAAATTACTTGATATTTAAATTTTTATATGCTATCATATGTTGTATCGTATAAACACTAATTTTAACAGTATAATATTTTTGAAAGGAATTTCAGATATGGCAGACACAAAAAAAACATTAACTGAAAAGGCGGCAGAAAAATCTATAACAGCGATAACGGCTTCCGCCCCAGAAAAAAAAGCTGAAGCGTCACAGTTATCTCCTGTAAAAAAAGAAACTTCTAAAAAAGCTCAACCAACAAAAAGGGCGGCAGAAACGGCAAAAAAAGCTACCTCTGCAAAAAAAAGCGCTAGCTCTGCAAGAAAAACAGAGGTGGCAAAAAAAGCGTCACAGTCAAACGAAATTAATCTCGATACTATTACAACCGCATTATGGAAAAGATTTGAAAAAGCCGATGTTTCAGAAATTAAAGGTGTTATCGCCATTCAGATTGAAGTTGACAATCTAGGTATCTTTTTTATTTGCGTAAAAAATGGTGAAAAACATATTATACAGTCGGTTTATAACGACAGGGACGGTACATTATGCTGTAGCGCAAATGATATTATGGCCATCGCTAAAGGGGGATTTGATTTTCTATCCGCCATCAAAAACGGCACACTTAGATATCAGGGAGATGTCACGAAAGGCCTTCAGTTAAAGGCTTTGTTTTGATTATTGTTTTTAAAAAATTATCATAAAATGGCATTACAATAACAGCCTCGTTTAATTGAATTTTATTCCAAAAATTTAACATATGTAAAAATTTTGTATATTTTTGGTTTAATTTCAAATAAATAGGCTGTTATTATTTAGTAAAAAAATGTTAATTATTTATTAAAATAATCTTGAAATATTTTAAAAATATGCTATAATGTTTTTTATAAGCTTTTTATTTAAGAATAAAAATTTATTAAAAATTATCGGCAAATATGGAAAATAAAGTGAGTTTTTGTATCCGCACAATTTTATAATATTTTTAGCGGAGGGGAATAAATTGAAAGTTTCACAAAGACTTCGTATAGGATTTTCTATTGTGGTAGGGCTTGCAGCACTGACCGGGATTATAGGCATCAACGGCATGAGCATATTGCGCAAATCAGAGCTAGATATGTATGAAAAACAAGTTGTGGCTCTTGAGTATTTGGGAAACGCCACTGAAAAGTTTAATCAAATGCAGGTTGAATTGAACCATGTCGTAATAAGCGGTTTTTATGATGATACGGAAGAAGCAAATTATGCAAAAGAAAATTTTGAAGATTTTGCCACGGATTTTGAAAATTGGATTCTCAGAATAGAAAAGCTCGGCCTGTCAGATGATGCTAAAGAATTATACGACGGAATAACAAATAATTTTAATAAAGGTTTTCTTGCTGAAGCGCGGCAAACAATTGAGCTTAGTATAAGTGATATACCAAAGCATTCTGAAAAGTTTTCGATAAACGAAAAACTCAATTCTTTAAGCGAGAATATCAAAACAACCGAGGATCTATTAAGGGGCTTGATGACTCTTAAATCAACTGAAGCAAAACAAACCAACATGAATAATACTAATTTGACCACAGGTTACATTTGGATACAACTTTTGCTGATTGCCCTTGCCATTGCGGCTGCAATAATAATTACTTCCGTTACGGTCAGCGACATAGCAAGACCCACACAAGAGGCTGCAACGGTTTTGCAGGATATGGCTAACGGCAACTTCGACGTTAGGATAAAAGGCTATTATAAAGGCGAGTTTGAGATGATGAAAAACTCGATAAACAACACTTCGTCAAAACTCTCGTCATATTTTAACGATAAACTTAAAGCCGAACAATCACAATTTGACTCTAAGCTGTCGGAAGAAAAAGCCGTGGCTGCCAGAGAGGCCATAATGGACAGCATTATTTACGCCAGTAAAATTCAAAGAAACCTTATCTCAAATAATAATGTTTTTGAAAAGAGCTTTTCTGATTATTCGATCATTTGGAGTCCCAGAGATATAGTCGGCGGCGACATCTATTGGATAAAGAATTTCAGCGAAGGCACGGTGCTTTGCGTTTGCGACTGCACCGGACACGGAACTCCCGGGGCACTACTTACCATGTTAGTGGTTTCGGCTTTTGAATCTCAAATAACTGAACAAAATTATAAAGATACGGCGGAAATAATTTGGCTACTCGAAAGAAAGCTTGTAAGTGTTTTGAACGTTGATTCCGATGCGCAAACCAAAAATAGCATTATGGACATAAACGACGGATGTGATCTTGCGGTTTTGTATATATCAAAAACAGGAAACGTAACCGTTTCCTCTGCAAATACACATGTTTTTATCTGTGACGGCAATGTTATAACTCAAATCAAGGGACAAAAGATGTTTATTGGCGAAGGAAGGATAAAAAATAAAGAGCAGATTAAAATAACGGAAATACCGGCAAATCCTGACAATAAATTTTATATTGCATCCGATGGCATGTATGACCAAATGGGCGGGAATCCACCTCGGCCTTTCGGTTATAAACGGTTCAAACAAATAATACAAAGTTTTCATAGTGAAAAACAAAGAGATATATCAAATAAGGTATGGGCTGTTTTTGAAGAATACCGCGGTAATCAGCAGCGAAGGGATGATTTCGAACTTATTACATTTAAACCATAGGAAGGAGGGCCGCATGGACTTATTTGAAAGAGAACAATCGGTATTTGACAAAGCGTCTGAACTTTTGAAGAAAACACGAGCAAGCGGAAAGTATGATATCAATGATTTTGAAAGACTTTTAAAAGAATATGGGCGGCTGCTCCGTCAAATTCGCAGATTTACAAGCATTTCCGACAGAACTACCGACAATTTGAACGCCAGTAAGCTTGATTTGCTAAGCAAGGTGCACTTTGACGAACTTACCGGATTGTATAACCGCAGATTCATGGAGGAAAACTTCAGGCAGCATATAAAATCCATTTCCCGGTATGGCGGCATATTAAGCGTTTTAATGCTTGACATTGATTTCTTTAAATTTTATAACGATACTTATGGTCATCAGGCGGGCGACATTTGCTTAAAGTCAGTTGCTCAAGCAATAAAATCCTGTGTGACACGTGGCGACGACTTTGTGGCCAGATACGGAGGAGAAGAATTTGTGGCCGTTTTGCCTAACACGAATAATAAGGGAGCTTGTCTGATCGCAAAAAATATACTCGAAAAGATAAGGCAGTGTGATATAAAGCATGAAAAAAGCAGGGTAGCCGGATTTGTGACTATTTCAATTGGGGTCACCACAGGAAATGTTGAACATTATATGGACTTCACCCATTTTATAAAACGAGCTGATAAAGCATTGTATATGTCAAAACAAACCGGGCGTAATAAATATACCTTTGTCGATTTTAAGGAGGATATTGATTAATGTTAAACATGCTTGACGCCTACAACATGATCAAGGATGAAAATATCATCCTTATATACAGCGGGCCCATATGGGCCGATGGTATGGAAGGGATAGCAGACAACCTGAAAAAACGGTTGGAATTTGACAAAATGCCAATGTCTACCGCACAGTCTATTTTTTCGATTTTCGTTGAGCAGATGAACAATATACTAATGTATTCCGCTGAAAGGGAGCATTTTATATTAAATGAAAAGGAAATCGACGTCTCACGTGGAATGTTTATTATCGGAATGAAAAAAGACAAATCGTATTTCATTCGAAGCGGGAACGTTATAAAAAAAGAAAGTGTAGATTTGATAAAGAGCCGCATTGACCACTTAAACACCATGGATAAGCAGCAGCTACGCCAATTTTATAAGCAGCAGATAAAATCAGACAACACAAACCCAGAAAGCAAGGGAGGAGGCATAGGGCTGACTGAAATAGCGCGTCGCGCAAACTCAAAAATCGAATATGAATTCGTGCCTTATGAGAGCGGGTTTTCATTCTTTTCAATGATGGTTGCAATATAAAAAGGAGAGAAAACAAAATGGGTTTTTTATTAGAAAAGCAAAAAACGGGTTCTACGCCATATGTTTATATAGACGGCGACAAAGGCTATATAAAGTTGGCGGGCGAAAGCTTTCATGAAAATGTTATTGACTTTTTCAGAGAGGTAAACGATTGGCTAGACAAATACCTTAAATCTGATTTTTCCGCCCTTACTTTTGACTGTGCAATGGAATATTTTAACAGTTCCACCGCTAAGCTTTTGTTTAATATGCTTTTAAACATGGACGAATATTCGATTGACGGGAAAAAGGTGACCGTAAACTGGATTACTACTGTAGATAACGACATAATAATTGAGTGCGGCGAAGATTTTGAAGAAGAAATGAACAATCTTGAGTTCAATATGATTATACAATGATTTTTTATGATTTGGTTTTTAACGCCGTAAGACAAATACCCGTGGGAAAAGTTGCGTCATATGGCGACATAGCTTTTTATATCGGGCGTCCGCGCGCCGCGCGCATGGTTGGCCGGATCTTACATAAAAACAAAGAACCTGTGTTTACCCCTTGTCATAGGGTAGTTTTTAAAAACGGAAGTTTAACCTCAGGTTATGCCTTCGGCGGAATAGGAGAGCAAAAGCGGTTGCTTGAAGCCGAAGGAGTGGAATTTTTGATCGACGGAAGAGTTGACATGAAAAAATGCAGATATATTATTAAATATACAGCGGAGGATAATAAATAATGGATGAGAGCTGCTTTTATTGCACAAAAAATAAGCCTTTAGGCGATCTAATGGTGGAAATATGTAAATTGTCGGTTTCAACGGTATATCTTTTTAAAGAACAAACTTATGCCGGGCGTTGCAATGTCGTGCTAAACTCTCATACCGGTAATTTATTTGATTTAAGCCCAAATAATCTACACGCGTTTATTGATGATGTCGCTAATACGGCTAACGCAATAAACATTATTTTCTCGCCTGACAAGATAAATTATGGAGCTTATTCGGATAAAATGCAGCATCTGCACATGCATATTGTGCCAAAATATAAGGACGGCCAAAACTGGGGCGACACTTTTGAAATGAATCCTCAAAAAACGTATTTGTCCGACGATGAATATATAAAATTGGCCGGCAAAATAAAAGAAAAACTAAAGTAAGGCAAATCTTAGGGCTGTTTTATAATTATCTATATCTGAAAACATTACTATAGTTATTACTCCTGCAACAAACAGTAGACAAATCGGCGGCAAAAAGCCACGTAATAATTGTAGAGTGTTTACTGCAGGATATTAATTTAATATAAAATCTGTTTTAAAGCTATAACCGCCCTATAAAACGGTTAATGTATGAGTGAAATACGCAGAATAAAAAACAAAATGGGTATTATGCCAGTAAATCGCCTACTTGTCACAATGGCGTTGCCTATGATGCTGTCGATGCTTATTCAGGCGCTGTATAACATAGTCGACAGTTTTTTTGTCGCCCAAATCAGTGAAAACGCTTTTGCCGCAGTTTCCCTGGCCTTTCCTGTCCAACTTGTAATAATAGGGATAAACACCGGAACCGGAGTAGGGATAAACGCCCTGCTTTCAAAGCGTTTGGGAGAAAAGAATTTTGAAGATGCCAATAAAGTTGCGGCAAACGCTATTTTTTTGGCATTTTCAGGTTATTTATGCCTATTAATTTTCGGTATTTTTGCAGTCAGGTTTTATTTTGAAACACAAACTGACAATCAGGCCATCGTTCAGTTAGGGGTTGACTACTTGTCTGTTATGACTATGTTTTCATTCGGAGTTTTCTTTCTTATAACTTTTGAAAAGCTGCTGCAAGCCACCGGTCGAACGGTGCATTCAATGGCCTGTCAGCTTTTAGGGGCTTTAATGAACATAGCGCTGGATCCTATAATGATTTTTGGAAAGTTAGGATTCCCGAAGTTAGGGGTCAAAGGAGCAGCAATTGCAACCGTCGCGGCGCAAATAACCGCCGCATCATTAGCGCTATTTATAAATTTAAAATTTAATAATGATATTAAGCTTAAGCTTAAAAACCTTAAACCAAACGGAAAGATAATTAAACGCATTTATATGGTTGGAGCCCCCTCGATTTTAATGGATTTTACCATGTCGTCAATGGTGTATTTGCTTAACCACATATTAATCGGTTTTTCAGAGACAGCCACAAATGTTTTGGGCGCTTACTATAAACTGCAAAGCTTTATTTATATGCCGGTATTCGGCCTTAACAACGGTCTTGTCCCTATCATCGGATATAATTACGGCGCGCAAAATAAAGAAAGAATAATAAAGGCTATAAAACTAGCGGTCACATATGCCACGTCTATAATGGCGTTAGGCTTGATCGCGCTTATGCTGTTTGCAGGCAATCTGCTGCTTATTTTCAACGCCTCAGGCTATATGTTGGAGATTGGAGTGAAGGCATTAAGGACAATAAGTCTAGGCTACGTTATGGCCGGTTTTAACATCGTGGCGCTTTCCGTTTGTCAGGCATTCGGATATGGGGTTTTAAGTATGTCTGCCTCTTTTGTGCGACAAATTTTAGTGCTTCTTCCGGTTGCTTGGGCTTTAGCAAGCTCTTTTGGGCTTATCGCCGTTTGGTGGGCATTTCCGATTGCCGAAGGCACCACGTTTATTTTATGTATAATTTTCCTTAAATTAATTTATACTAAAAAGATTGGAACAATAAAAGCAGGAGAATAAAATGAAAAAATATTTGCTTTTTGCCATGTTTTTATCTATTTATTATTATACTAAACTTAAAATAACAAAATATGCTATCAAAAGTGAAAAAATTAAAAGGAGCATGAGAATAGCGCTGTTGGCAGACCTGCACAGTGTGAGCTATGGAAAAAACCAACATGAGCTATTAAGGCTTATATCCGCACAGTCCCCGGACATTATCGTAATGTCCGGGGACATGGTAGACGACCGGTTTGATAATATCCGCTCTTATCAAATAATGTCAGATCTTGCGAAAAAATACCTTTGCTTTTATGTCACTGGCAATCACGAGCATAGAACGAAACAGGCAGAGGAGATAAAAGAAACGCTTAAAAGCTTTGGAATATATGTGTTAGACGGCAAAGGCGCAAAATTAAAAGGAAACATTCGGATTTTCGGAGTGGACGACCGAGAAGGCGATGCAATTGAGTTCAAAAGACAACATATTAAAGTATATCGAACTGCAAAGTTTGAAAACTTTAATATTTTATTACAGCATAAACCGGAATTTATCAGTATTTTTAAAAAATCTAATTTTGATTTAATGCTATGTGGACACACACATGGAGGACAGGTAGGGATACCTATGTTTAATTCGGCTCTTTATGCCAATGGTCAGGGATTTTTTCCAAAATATTTTGGCGGTATGCATAAATTTTATAAAAACAACCTTATTATAAGCAGAGGACTAACTCGTAATACGCGAGGGATACCGCGGCTTTTTAACCCGAATGAGCTTGTGGTAATAGATTTATCTCCAAAATATAGTTATAGTTGATTAAATTTCTACCCCGCCGCCCTTTAGGGCGGCGGGGTAGCGTTTTCAAGCATCTGCGACGGAGCCGCTTCCGGTGTTTTAACAAGCGTTAGGCGGGGGGACTTGAACACATTTATATGCTCTCATACCGGCTTTTAAACTTTTCAAGCAAATCATAAACAAAATCTTTTTCAGCGTAATTTCCAAAGATTTCTAAATTATTCTGTCTTGGATAGATATAATAGCGCGGCACTTCAAGGCTGTTCCATTCGGCAAACATTTTAGGATGTATCGCATCGGAAATATCACAATCAATAAATGATGTCGCGGCGTTTTCGCGCCATGGGCGACCCAGATAATAAAAATGTTTTTTATCGCAATTAGAGCTGACCCGGCACTTATAAAACAGATACCCGACCTCGCCCGGGAGGGCGGAAGAAGCAGTGATATATCCTCCCAGTCTGGTGTTTGATTGCTCGAGACAAACTATATCACAATTTTCAAACAACGCGTTCGCCCCACCAAATATAAAATCGATATCGCCTTCAATATAACAATCTTTATAATAATGGTGATTTAAAAGCCTTTCGCGAAATTGGAGAGGGCCCTTAAACCCACCCAAAAGAACCTCCTGCTCAGGCAACGGACCGGTAAATAAAGTGTCCTGATGCCCTTTAAAAGCTACGTTTTCGCAATAAGCTTTTCGGGCATCAATCGAGCACGCCAGACCTTGCCCAAACTTTTTTCCTTCGCCTATGCTATTTATTATACTTAAGTTCTTCAACGTTAAGCGTTCTACAATAAAAAACATAGTGTACGTTCTAAAAGTGCCTAGAGTCTCTCCGCATTCATCAGTTTGATGCGCACCTTGCGCACCTTCAATTATGGTTTCATCCATGCTCTCGCCGATTATTTCAATATCCTGTTTTTCACAGAGTATTTTTTCGTTATAAACACCTTTTTTTAAAAGCAACGTAGCCTTTTGACTATAGTCAATTTTTTCGAGCGCACTGAATATGGTTTGAAATTCGCTATTCCCACCTACTTTAATATACAATCGTCCGTTAATCAATTCAAAATCAGAATTAAGCTCCATAGCGCCCTCCATAGGCAGCCATGCATGGCCGCGCTAAAAGATCACATTTAAATTCACTGTTTAAAGCTTTGCCCTTAATAATTTTCCGCTCTAATAAAAGCATACGCTTTCGGATGTTTGCAAACGGGGCAAATCTCGAGAGCCTGCTTGCCAAAATGAAGATTCCCACAAACGGAACATTCCCACACCACATCGCCTTCTTTTGAAAACACCAATCCGCCCTCAACGTTTGAAAGCAACTTTCTGTATCTTTCCTCATGGGTCTTTTCTACAGCGCCTACCATGCGGAAAAGTGCGGCTACATCTTTAAAGCCTTCTTCTTCAGCTTCTCTTGCAAAGTTTTCGTACATGTTGGTCCATTCAAAATTTTCACCGTTGGCAGCGTCTTTCAGATTCACTGCGGTATCTGGTATCGCATCGTCGTGAAGCAGTTTGAACCATAACTCCGCGTGTTCTTTTTCGTTATTGGCAGTGGCGGTAAAAATTTCAGAAATTTGTACAAATCCGTCTTTTCTCGCCTTTGACGCATAGTAGGTGTATTTATTTCTCGCCATTGATTCCCCGGCAAATGCCGAGTTTAAATTTGCTTCTGTTCTTGTGCCGTTAAATCTGCTCATTTTTTAATTTCCTCCTTTTTTTTACTATGCAATATTATTCAACACCGTTTCTCTTTCACAGTGCTTTTGTCATTTATAAGAACCATAGAGTCATACGGAGCGAGCTCTATTAGCTTCGATGTGTCGATAACCTTGTCTGTAAAAATATCTTTATAGATTTCGTCGCCAAAAAGATTAAAAGTTTCAGTGCTGTCACTGGCATTGATAATAATATAAATTGATTCCCCTCCCTGCGACCTGACAAATGCAAGGGCTTTATTTTTTACTGATATCTGACGATAATCTCCCATATAAAGCGAAGCATAAGTCTTATGAGCAAACGCAAGCTTTTTTATTATTCTGGTCAGATCAACTTCAGTATATTCTGATATATTGAATTCAGGACGCAATACCGCATCGCTGCCGCTTTGCTTTTCACCTTCCAACCCGTACTCCGAACCGTAATACACGCCCGGCACGCCCGGCATTGTGAACATAAGGGTATAGATCCCTTTTAAATGTAATTTATTTTTAAGTCGAGAGGCTATCCTTGAAACATCGTGATTGTCCACAAAGCAATATAGGCTTTTCCCGGTATAAAGGCACCAATTTTCCTGACCGAACTGCCGATTGAGCGAATACGCGATTTCAAACATATTCAGCTCGTTAAAACTGGAATATAGCCCTTTATAGCACTCATAATTAGTTACGCTGTCCAACATTTCCGGATTCATCCACTTATTATAATCGCCATGCAAAGTTTCTCCAATAAGCCAAAAGTCGCTTCTCATAGTGCCCTTGCAGTGATGACGAAGTTCTTTTAAAAAATTAAGATCAAGGCAATATGCTACGTCAAGCCGCAAGCCGTCGATTTTAAACTCATTATACCAAGCGGTCACCGCACTTTTAATGTAATTTTTAACCTCCGGATTATAGAGATTAAGCTTTACCAACATAGCGTGACCTTCCCAACAGTCGTAATTAAACCCATCGTTATACGGCGAATTTCCGTGATATATATTAAACCAGTCTTTATAGCGGCTTTCAAATTTATTACGCAACACATCTTTAAACGGAGCAAAATCACGGCCAACATGATTAAACACCCCGTCAACAATTACATTCATACCTAAAGCATGTATTTCATCGCAAACTTTTTTAAAATCATCATTATTGCCAAGTCTCGAATCAATCCTAAGATAGTCGGTAGTATCATATCCGTGCTGACCGGACTCAAAAACCGGGCCAAAGAAGATTGTATTGAATCCTTGCGACTTTATCACAGGTAAATGAGAAATTACTCTCAATATTCTTCCTTCTCCCGAAGCAAAATTATAATCATTTTTTTCCGGCGCTCCGGTATATCCGAGAGGAAATATATGATAAACCGTTGCATTATCGAACCAATTCATAATAACATCCTTGAATATAAACATATTTTCAAACATCTGCCGTGGGATTGAAAATCACACGCCGCTTACTATTAGTTAATTAACTAATAGTAAGCATGTATAGCCCAGCTTAAAAAACTAAATATTTTTTAAGCTAAAGGGATTCCACGAAGTGCGCGTTGCGGGCACTGTTTACAAACAGCGCAATCCTCGTTTAACTTTAAAGTTAGAAAATTTAAAGTTAAACGATTATAAACCGACGCCTAAGAGGCGGGAGACATGAACGCGGTTATAATACTAAATTATTTTAACATTTTTTTCTTATAAAGTCAATAAAATAAATTTTAAATTATAATTTATAAAACTATTGACAAAGATTTAATAAAATGTTATAATGATTTAGCGTTTTAATCATGCGGGTGTAGTTCAATGGTAGAATCCCAGCCTTCCAAGCTGGTCGTGTGGGTTCGATTCCCATCACCCGCTCCACATTTCTTTATTTTGTTAAAAAAGCACGCTTCGCGTGAGTGCTATTACGCTGAAGGGCGGTTTTTTTATATATTTTTTATTTGCGCCACTAGCTCAGTAGGATAGAGCAACCGCCTTCTAAGCGGTAGGTCACAGGTTCGAATCCTGTGTGGCGTGCCAAAAATCAACTAATTGTTTTTTAATAATATTATTATGGTGGGTATAGCGTAGTTGGTTAACGCGTCAGTTTGTGGCACTGAAGACCATGGGTTCGAATCCCATTACCCACCCCAAGTAAAGTGGTCACCTTTGATCCAAAGATGACTTGCAGAAACCCCTTAAATCAAGGGGTTTTATGTTGTTTTCGGACAAAAACCTGCTCACGCATGGGTCTTCTGAGCCGACAATCGGAAATGAAAAACATGAGCAAAAATACACGATGCACCAGTTTAAGCACATTTGCACCAACAACCATCCCACGGAGCCTCACCTGCTTTAGGTAATTTATTTGTACGGACTTGCTCTCATAATCGTGTAATTTTGCACCATCTGGCGTCTCATTGCACCAACCCATGAAAAAAAGCCCGCGGATCACTCCGCAGGCTCACATTAATGTGCTCGCGTCTCACCCGCGCTAATCTAGTTCGGGCGGCACCGGTATTTCCGTGCCGTACAGAAACGTAAACGTCAGCCCCTTATCCGAGTGTACCGTAAGCGATTCCCCACCGTCATGTTGCCGGGTTTTGCGTAGATACGCTGATATGCAAGCGAGTAGAACTCCGGGTTGTACAGATTGCGGTACAGTCTTTTGAACTGATAATCCGCTTTATCCGCACATTTCGTTAAATTTCCCAATACATTTTCGGGATTTCTCATAGTGCCTCACGCACCTTTCCTAAATCTGTATGAACAGTATGCTGTCCACCTTCGCCATGAGGACGGCTTTCCCGCCCTCGGACTACTATGGGGACTCCGTTGCCTTATCAGATTTTCAATGTCAACACATATAGCCGTTTCCGGCGCTCTGACTTAGGCAATCAACGTTTATAACATAAGAAGTAAAAGCGTTTCAGGTTGTCGGATCTGCCTTTCATCCTTTACCGCGTATTGCGGTCGGGTGACAGCGGATATTCATAAATCCGTAATGTGCAAACGGATTTAACGCTATCAGGCGACGTTTGTAACAGCTTTCCGTCGCCGGCCAGCAGTAGCTCCCCTCAGATTAGCATTTAAACAGTTTAGCTTTTATCCTCATACCTGAACTTCATCTCGCCATTCAGTCGCGGTATAGCTGTTTACCGACTTATGGCTTTACCGGCGTGCTATTGTCCCTCTTTGGTTTCCGCTAAGGTTAACCGGTCAATGACAGGGTGAGCTTTCGCCTGTAATATCTTGACCCTGCTGACTTGCAATCGTCAGTTCTCTTATGCAACTTTACGGTCGCACCACATTTCCGCGACAAACCAGTATACATTGGTGAGGTTTTGGTATTCGGGCCGCTTTTTATTGTCGCAGACCACGCAGAGGATAGCCGCCGCAATGACCGACATTTCGCCGTTCGTCCATATCTTCTCGCCCTGCGCCTTGCCGACAAGGGTATTTGTCATGCCGAGAACTACATAGGCCTTACACCCCACGGAACTTCGTTCCGCGGGGACCTCGTAGGCCAAGTTTTCAATAAAAATCACGCACCAATCTGTTGGATTCTGCTTGTATTTCGCTTTCAGTTATGTTATAATGTTTCTGTAAATCCACAAAACTAAAAAGAGGTGTCGGATTATGCCAAAGTCTGTTTTCAATGACTTTATGACCCAAAATCCAAACCGCAAAAAGTTCGCGGACAGGATATGATTTACACTTTCAATATTCTCTCGCAAGACATTTTCCTCGTTCAACTGCTCGAATCAAGCGATTTTGGGAAACCGGCGATTTCTCCGATTGTCACTAACATAGAACACGTTTTTTCTGATCCCGGCAAACCCCACGCCAATACGCTTGACGACAACTTCACCAAGTAGGCGGTGGGGTTGATGGTTAATACTATTCTTGAACCGTTCGGCTACAGCGTTTGAAAACAGAAAGACTTACCCAAGAGCGCGAGGGCCGAGAAGTTCCAATTCGCTTCGGTTTACCGCCGCGACATAAGCAAAACGGCGACCATGCGGGTCGCCAAGCGTATCGAAGAAGTATAGGGGAAACTTTGCTATGTTAGAAGAACTGGATACTCTCTACGGCAGGCTGCAAAGTATCAGGCCGTTATCCCCGGAAAGCGTCCGTCGCTTGTCCGAGGACTTTATGATCGACTACACCTACAACTCCAACGCGATTGAGGGCAGCACCCTTACCCTTGAGGAAACCGCGCTTGTGCTGAAGGAGGGCATCACGGCCGACGGCAAGCCGCTGAAACACCATCTTGAAGCCATCGGCCACAGGGACGCTTACTATTACGTCGAGGATTTAGTTAAGAACAAAGCTCCCGTTTCCGAACGAGCCATAAAGGATATTCACTCCCTTGTCCTGATGGACAGGCAGATGGACAAGGGTGTGTACCGGAGCGTTCCCGTCCGCGTCGGGGCGTTTCATCCCTGTCAGCCGTTTGAAGTGCCGGTGCAGAT
>JAISVH010000050.1 GCA_031271685.1 Eubacterium sp.
CTCGAGGGTAAAGGGATAAATGCCCGTGTCATAAATATCCATACTATTAAGCCGCTGGACGATGAGCTTGTTTTAAGAGCCGCCAGTGAAACCGGAAAAATCATTACTGTTGAGGAACACTCGATAATTGGCGGGTTAGGTTCAGCCGTTGCGGAATTAGTTTCCGAAAGTGACAGTCCCGTAAGGGTTATTAGGATCGGGGTAAATGATATTTTTGGACATTCGGGGCCTGCGGTTCCGCTGTTAAAGGAATTCGGCCTTTCGGCTGAAAATATAGTCAAAAATGTATGCAAAATATTAAAAAAATAAAATATTTAAAAGGGGTAATTATTATGAAAAATTTTATATGCAAAGCCGTTATCTCCTCGGTTTCAGCTTCTATAATTTTTGGGATTGGAGCGAGCGTGTCCGCAGTAAGCGGAAATAAGCCTATAAATATATATCTTGCCGGAGACTCAACGGTCAAGGATTATTCTAAAATTGGCTATTGGATGGATGGTAAAGCGGACAGCGAAGGCTCGTGGGGCGAATTCTTGCAGTATTTTTTTGACAAAAACAAGGTAAAGATTTTTAATTATGCTCAAGGCGGCAGAAGCACTCGCAGTTTTATGAATGAACCGCCTAGGTATGACGCTATAAAGAAAAATATTAAAGATGGAGATTATCTGTTTATTCAATTCGGACATAACGATACTAGCATTAATCTTGAACGCGGAGTATTTTTAGGTGAACCGGATGAAAATGGGATTTATCCGTCTATCCCGGGAGTTAAAAATAAAGACGGACTGTATCCTAATCCTGTTCAGGACGAGGACGGCAAACGTAATATTGAAGAAAGCGGAACTTATAAATGGTATCTTAAGCAGTATGTGGATATGGCAAAATCATCGGGAGCTATACCGGTTATAATAACGCCGGTATCACGCTTGCAGTTTGACAACAACGGTATTATAAAACCCCATCACGACGAAAACGGCACGGATGAAAAGGACAGAAAAAATGGTTATGTTATTGCGGCAAAACAGGTAGCTGAAGAACAGGATGTAATGCTTATCGACTTTTTTGAAATAAGCAAGAGCTTGTATGAGAGCCTTTATAAAGTGGACAGAGGGGTTTCGAAAAATTTCTCTCCGCTAGCAAAGCAGTTGTTTAACGTGGCCGATAACACTCATCACGATAAGGTTGGCGGGTATATAATGTCCGAATTGATGGTTTTAGAACTGCAAAAAACAGGCTTTGAGGATATTGCTTCGGGAATAAAAATTCCCGGCGGATTCACCTCTGTTACAGATACGGGCGACATCGGACTTATGGTCAACGGGGCAGGCCAACCATCTCCTTATATGACCAACGGCGCGCAAGGCGGGTATACAAAAGAGATAAATGAAAGAATGTCAAATATAATCCGAGATTATATGTATCAAATTGAAAAAAACATTAAAAAATCTTAATTTTATAACTGCGTTTATGTCCCTCCGCCTCTTAGGCGGTGGATTCCATGCTGACGTATAGTTAAATAACTATACGTCAGCGGCGGGTGATTATCCCCGCTTACGCTTGTTAGAACACTGGAAGCGGCTCAGCCGCAGATGTTTGAATAGGGGTTTTTATGCGTTATATCAAGGTGTTTGCAATAATTTTTGCGTTGTCTTTGCTTATTGCACTGAGCGGCTGCAACAATGAGAAAGAGGTTCCCCCGAACGGCAACTTGAAAGATGTGTCGTTAAACCCGGGAGATGTTTATGCGATTGTTACGTTTTTAGATTATGGAGAGGTAACATTTAAGTTGTTTCCGGATATCGCCCCGGTCGCCGTTGAAAAATTCACTTCATTGGCCGAAAGGGGATATTATGAGCACAAAACAATTCACAGAGTGGTAAAGGACGCTCTTATTCAAGGCGGGTCGCTGAATGGAGACGGAACCGACGGCAGCATTGATCCGTTGGCACATTTTGACGTTGAGTCGTCCGGATATGCTAAAAATTTTTATGGAGCTTTATGCTTTGCACCTAATAAAGAAGGGAAAAATCTTTTTCAACTGTACATTATTAATAATAAACAACCTGTGGACATTGATGCGGATATTTTAGCTATCGAAGAACAGCTTGGCGATAAAACCAAAGTTTTTAGCGATGAAGCAATAAGAAAATACAACGAGCATCTTGAATATCTTAAAAGTATACCGGATGAAGTAAAAGATAGGTATTTTGACAAAGGTGGATACTATCAGCTTGATGGTAAAAATACCGTATTCGGACAAATCGTTACAGGATATGAGGTAATTGACGATATTTCAAATACTGAAGTGGTGAGCGGAAATGTTTTGGATGATGAAAGAGGGGTATTTTCTAAACCATATGAAATGATCATGATCGAAAGCGTTGAAATTGTTAGAATTCCTTTGCCTGAACCTACTACTATAACTGAAGAAACCAAGGCGACGAGACCGAAACCTAAGAGAACTACTCCGTCTACCACTAAACTTGAGGATGCTTACACCGATATTATTATTGTCGGCGAGACCGGCGCACCTGTACCTAATGACTTGCCGGAGGACTCGTCCACGATTTCGGAAACCCATGCTGAAAGCAGTGAAACTACGGTATTTTCTGAACCTGATGTTAATATGGAAAGCCAAAGCGCTGCAAGTGAAGGTGAAATAACTGATCCAGAAATATTAGTCTCTTCATTAGCTGAAACCGTTTCAGAATTCACTTCCTCCGGGCAGGCCACTTTCTCAAATAACGGGTCAAGCGGTGAAACAACCATTGATATTGATTCTGGACTGCCGGTTCCGAATCCAATTATTTCTGAATAACATAAATATAGTATAAAATTTATTATATCTTCAAATAATATTATGGTAAAAACGGAAATTTTTATAAAACCACTTTATTTTGTGATAGAAATGTGATATAATAACCTCACCCGTTACCAAAATAAGAGTTTTTGAACGGGTTCCCGAGAACATTGAATCATAGCGTTACATATAACTATAAAAAGAGGTATTTAAAAAATTGGACAAGTTTATTATAAACGGCGGTAAAAAACTTCAGGGAGACGTTAAGATAAGCGGAGCGAAAAATGCTGCCGTCGCCATTATTCCTGCCGCCATCTTAGCAGACGGACCGTGTGTATTGGAAAATGTTCCAATTATTAACGATGTTTCCATTGATTTAAAAATATTGTCAAAAATGGGTGCTGAAGTTAAAATTATTAATAATAATACTATCCAAATCGACGCTAAACATATCAAGGATTCTGTTGTACCATATGAAATGGCGCGCTCAATGCGCGCGTCTTATTACTTTTTTGGTGCCCTATTAAGCAAATTCAATCACGCTAAGGTTTCAATGCCGGGCGGATGCGATCTTGGAGACCGTCCTATTGACCAACATCTGAAATGTTTTAAAGCTTTGGGGGCCGACTACGTTATTGAACACGGATTGGTCGATATATCCGCAAAGCAGCTTATTGGCACACAGGTTTATTTTGATAAGGTTACAGTCGGCGCGACAATAAACGCTATTTTAGCTTCAGTTAAGGCAGATGGGCTCACTATTCTTGAAAATGCCGCAAAAGAACCTCATGTCGTTGATTTAGCAAACTTTTTAAACTCTATGGGTGCGGATATTATGGGCGCGGGGACTGATGTCATTAAAATTAGAGGGGTGAACAAGCTTATTGGCACCCGCTATTCTATTATTCCCGATCAAATTGAAGCCGGAACTTATATGGTGGCGGCAGCGGCGACTAGAGGAAACGTTACTGTCAGAGGAATAATACCTAAGCATTTAGAACATATTACGTCAAAACTCAGAAAAACGGGAGTTACTGTTAATGAATTCGATGAATTTGTTCAGGTTATTGGAAAAAACGAACCATATGATAGAATAAATATACAAACGCTGCCACATCCCGGGTTTCCGACCGATATGCAGCCTCAGTTTGCGGCGTTGCTAACAATTGCACAAGGAACAAGCATTATAACTGAGGGAATTTTTGATAACCGTTTTAAATATGTTGACGAGCTTAGAAGAATGGGCGCTGATATCTCGGTTGATGGCAAGGTCGCCGTAATTGAAGGTGTGCCAAAACTTAGCGGAGCCCCGGTTAAAGCCGCAGACCTTAGGGCAGGGGCGGCATTGGTCATTGCGGGTTTAAGCACACAGGGAAAAACTATAATTGAGGATATACATCACATTGAGCGCGGTTATGAGGATATAGTAAAAAAGCTTCGTTTATTGGGGGCTGATATTACCAAAAAAACTCGATATGAAAGCGACAGTATTGGGAAAGCGCTGTAAGATAAAAATAAATATATACTAATTGAGTAAACAATGGTGTTGCCTTATCAATTATCAGAAAGAGGGCAAGGATGGCAAAAATTATTCCTCTTTGTAGTTCGAGCAAGGGTAATTCGGTGTTAGTTTGTCTTGGCAAAACCAATATACTTATAGATATTGGTTGCAGTTTTAGAATACTAAACACATATCTTAAATATTTTAATTATTCCATATTGGATATTTCAGCGGTTCTTATCACCCATGAGCACACAGATCATGTATATGGATTAAATACTTTGATAAAAAACACAAACATTCCCGTTTTTGCAACCGAAGGAACAACAAACGGCATAATTGAAAAATCTATGATAGAACCGGAACTGCGCTGTTATATACATAATGATATTAAAGAGATTGAACTTGATACCGAAATAAAATATTTTAAAACCTCACACGATACATATGATAGCGTAGGTTATGTTATAAACAGCGGCATCAACGGATGCAGCTTCGCTTATTGTACCGATTTGGGAGAAGTCACACGGGAAGTAAGAACCGCTGTTCTAGGCTCAGATGTTGTATTTTTAGAATCAAACTATTGTCGGAATCGGTTAGATCAAAATCCTAGATATCCGAACTTTTTGAAGAAAAGGATAAAATCGAGTTCGGGTCATTTGTCAAACCGACAAAGCGCGGAATTTGCAGCTGAACTTGTTAAAAACGGCACTAAAAGGATAATACTCGGTCATTTAAGCCAAGAGAACAATACGCCTGATTTAGCATATCAATGCAATGCTGAAACACTATATAATAACAATATTAAAAATGGAGTGGATTATATTTTAAACGTAGCGGGGCCTGTTAATGAAGGTTGGTTTGCAGCGGTGTAAAAATATAATTCTAATGTCGCAGTTAAAAACCATATAAAACAATTGCGTATAATTAGAGTTATGCGAAATTAGGGGAAGGTAAAAAAGCAATGACTAATCTTAAACTTAATGACATATATCCTTATTATTTAAAAGACTTTTTGGCGTATATGATGACTATCAAGGGACGGTCAAATAATACTATAATAAGTTATCACAGCGATTTAAAGCTTTTTTTTAAATTTTTGTCTAAGAAAAAAAATCCTGATAATGATTTTAATGATCTTGATATTTCCGGCTTAGATGAAGCAATGGTTAAGTCTGCCTCATTAAATACCGCTATGGAATTTTTGTATTACATGAGCGCCGAGCGTGGCAACTCTGCGAGGGCGCGCTCCCGCCGTGCGGTGGCAATAAGAAAATTTTATAAATATTTGACCGATATAAAGTTATGGTTTAATAGCTCGCCTATGGAAAAACTTGAGCTCCCTTCGGCAAAGGCTTCTTTGCCCAAACACCTGACCGTTGAGCAAGCAATTAAAATCCTTAACAGTTATAGCGATCTAGAAAATATTCGAAACGCAAGGGATTTTTGCGTTTTAACCTTTTTTCTTAACTGTGGTATGAGGTTGAGCGAGCTGGTCGGACTTAACACAAACGATATAAAAATATTTAATGATTTGTTGACCGAGGAAAAAGTATATTCAATTAAAGTATTTGGAAAAGGCAGTAAGGAGCGTGTGATATATATGAACTCCGCCTGTATCTCCGCTTATATTAAGTATAATTCACACCGCAATGAACTTGTAGAAAAAAATAAATCTCTTGCAAATGAAAAAGCGTTATTTTTAAGCAAACAATTAAAAAGAATATCAAACCGACGAATCCAACAGATAATTGAAGAGGCTTTAAAGGCGAACAACCTTGATAATATGGGGTTTTCTGTGCATAAGCTTCGGCATACGGCGGCCACGCTTATGTATCAAAACGGCGTGGACGTTCGCGCGCTTAAAGAAGTATTGGGACATGAAAGCCTTGACACAACACAGATTTATACACATGTGGCCAACGAACAGATAAAACAGGCTATCAATAATAACCCGTTGGCAAGCTTTATAGCTAACAGTACAAAAAGCAATATTAAATAATCATTTAACTTTAAATTTACTAAATTTTAAGTTAAATGATTATTCGCTTATAATTAACCGGTTGATCCAATCATTTCTAACAAGTCTTTTTCGCTTAAAACGGAAATTTTTAAATCATTCGCCTTATTCAATTTGCTTCCTGCCTCTTTTCCCGCTAATAAATAACTTGTCTTTTTTGACACCGAATCGGAACAATTTCCGCCGTTGGCAATTATCAGATTTTTTGCTTCATCGCGGCTTAATGTCGGCAATGTTCCGGTGATGACAAACTTAAGTCCTGACAGCTTATCACTTGTCTGCTTTTTAGCGTAGCCCATGGAAAGCCCCAAACCTCTCAATTCTTTTATCAATTTTACCATATGCGGTTCGCGCATGGCGTTAAAGACATTGGCCGCCAAAACATCGCCGAATTTAAATATATCGGCTATTTCTTGTTGTTCGGCTAACATTATACCGTCTATGTCGCTGAATTTTTCGGCTAGGAGAGTCGCGTTGCGCTCTCCTATTCCCTTTATTCCAAGCGCGTATATTATTTTATCAAGCGGGCTTTGCTTTGACTTTTTAATTGCAGACAACAGATTGCCGGCAGATTTTTCTTTAAAATTTGGAAGAGTCAGCAGGTCCTGCATTGAAAGACGGTATAAGTCCGCGACAGTATTTATCATACCTTTTGAAACCAAAAGCTCAACTATCGCTTCTCCTAAACCCTCGATATTCATTGCTCCGCGTGAAGCGAAGTGCTCTATACTGCGAAGCAGCTGTGCAGGACAATCAATATTGGGGCATCGTGTCACCGCTTCGTCTGTATCACGGACAGCTTTTGTACCGCAAACGGGACAGCGCTCCGGAATAAAAAACGGTCTGGAATTTTCGGCGTGGCAGATCACCTTAACCACTTCTGGTATTATATCTCCGGCTTTTCTAACAGTTATTGTGTCGCCTACGCGTATGTCTAATCCTGAAACTCTGTCCTGGTTATGCAAGGTCGCCCGGCTGACTGTGCTGCCGGACAACAAGATTGGATCA
>JAISVH010000057.1 GCA_031271685.1 Eubacterium sp.
AAAATCCAATACTTTGATTTTTTCATAGCACAGTATGGTTTTTATAAATTTATTCGTTTTCATGTGTTGAGTATGATCTCTTTTTATCTGTTCTATTCAACTGTTTGAGGGGAAGAGCCGATTTTTTATGCACAAATCGTTATCAATAGCTTCATTAAACATTTGCGTTAGACAAGATTTGTGTTTTTTTACGGTGTCAAGAGAGTATTCACCGGCTAACATATTCAAATATTCCTGCAAATCGCTTTGCCGGATTTCGGTAAGCTGTTTGTTGTCAAAATACGGTATGATGTGATTTTGTACCGGATTCTTGTAACTTACCGCAAAGGGGTTTCCTTTTACGGTAGGTTTAACCAGTATCAGCCACTCGGCAGCCCATTCTTTAAAATAGATTTTTCTTTTCCTTGCCATTTGTTGCTCCTTATAATAATTATTTGTGTTAAAACCCGCATAATATAATAACAGATTTGTCGAAAAAAGAAAAATTTTGGTTAAAGCATTGACATAATTCTTTGCTTATGATATAATATTTTCGATAAATACATCACTTTATAACTTTGGTAAAGTTATAATTATGCCCTTGGCTTTTGATTTTTGGCTTTTGGTTATCGCAAACACATAATGTCTGGGTGTGGCGCAGATTGGTAGCGCGCTACCTTGGGGTGGTAGAGGCCTTCACCTTGTAAGTGTTTGGGATAATCAAGAGACAAAAGACAAATGACAAGGAACAAATGACAAGGAACAATTGTAAAGAACAAACGCAAAGAACAAATGGCAAAGGGCATAGTTTTTATCTTACATGTCAATTGCAAAAATACGATTCAATGCTGTTCCTTCAAATTGTACGCACGGATTATATCGCCAAAACGTGTTATAATCCCTACATACAAGTGTTTTAAAAAGATTAAGGAACGGCGCAAAGAACCGTCCCTTACAATTACCCCCACTGCTGTGCGTCGGCTGGGTTAGACCCCTCGTTTATTTAGCTAACTCTTTGCGTTGCTTTTATCGACGAAAACGAGCCAACGAAAACGCCGTAAACAAAGGCGCTTTATACTAATCTTCATGCAAAGATAAGTATCAACACTTTTGTTTAAGATATATTCAATTTTTATATTATATCTCGCGGCCATCTGCCAAAATGAAACGCGAGGTATAAACGAAGAAGGCTCCCGGATACCACCATAGTCAATGGTTATTCCGGAAGCCAAAGAGAAAATGTATCTAACGGCATGAAAATGCCGAGATAAGCATTCTTCGCTAGCTGTCCGGGGCGAACGGACAAAACAGAAGGATGAACACTTTCACTAAGTCAGCCGGATGCTAGAAGGACATCGGGTTGATTATGGCAGAAAGCTTTTTTGAACGAAAAGCTTTCTGCTGTGAGGGTGTGTTTTGCTGTGTTTAAGCATTACACATCTAAAGTATAAAGCATTTTCCAGTATTTGTCAAGTCATTTTATAAAATTTTTTCGACAAAGAAATCTTTTGCTAAATTTAGTTGTTTTTAGGCTGATTATTGACTTTATACCAACTTGGTACAAAGTCTAATTTTCCGCATGATTAAGCTAATTTTTAAGATTTTTCTATTTATGAAAAGAAGTTAAACTTTAGGGGATAGGTGTCTTTGGAATACGTTAAAAATACAATTCCCTAATGAAATCAAAATTTTCCAAAATGTCTTGACAAGTCTTGTGTGTTGGTATTGACAACCATATTTTTACATAATATTAGATATTTTCTATAAAACTCAACTTTATACCAACTTGGTACAAAGTTGAGTTTTTTGCGTGGTTAAGCGATATTTTAAGGGTTTTTAAAATTTTTTTGGAAACCGGATGTCAAAAGGAGCGACCGCTCCGAAAGCGTTCGCCCCACATTTATTTTTCTGCAACCGTTATTGTTCGCTCAGTTTCGTAATTTCTTCTCTTGATAAGTCGGTTATCTGCATTATGGTGTTTATGTCTAATCCCATTGCTAACATTTTACGGGCGGTATCCGCTTTTCCCTCTTTTATTCCCTCTTTTATTCCCTCTTTTCGACCCGCTTCTCTTCCTCTTTCTTCACTAAACGACAAATTATGCTGCTGGTCAAGCTCAAACTTCCGTCTGGCTCTGAATCTGGCTATTTCATCCTCGTCGCGGCTGATATTATCAAGAATTTCGGTAGCCATCGCTATTTCCCCCCTCACTCCCATGATTTCATTGAGTTTATCCTTAAACTTGGGATCGTCGGCATATTCAAAGAATATCGACCACATCTCGGCTCCGCTCATTTCGGCGGCCGGTTTGTCTAAAATTTTGCCGAGCTTTGATAACTCAATAAAAATAATGTTTACGGCGTCGGTAAGCACAACGCCATCTTCATTCCTTAAGTTAAAATAATTTATGAAGCTGCTGTTGTCATCAAATATAGTAAATCCACAAAAATTTATCTGATAACTTCTTAAAAATTTATCGTATCTTCTGCCTCTGCCTTCCTGCTTAGCGTGCAGATCGCAAAGATAATACACTCCCCGGTCTTTTGTTATCTTGTGATTCTTCGCCGCGTCGCCCTCCAATGCCTGAGCCTGCATTTCGATTTCAATCTGCTCATCGTTATCGGTGACGCAATTGACGTCGAATCGCTCCTGTTTTTCAGTTCTGTGTCCAAGCGGAAGCTCATTGGCGCGGATGTGTATATCCTTGACTTTTATCATCAGTATGCTCTCGATTAAATCCTTCAATACCCCTCCGGCGCTGGGATGAGTAAGCAATGTTTTGAATACGCCATCCTCGCGAGGTGGGAGTATAGCGGGGACAATGAATTCCTCGTCTTTTATATCAATCATATTTTTCTCACTTTCATTAACAATATTATACCATATTTTTTCGGGAATTGCAAGAGCGAAATTTAACTTTATCACAACTTGGTATGAAGTCGAGTGTTTCTCATGGTTAAGCGATATTATAAAGATTTTTAAATTTTTTTTGAAAACGAAAAGAAAAAGGGCGAAATTTAAAAAAAGGCGCAATTATCCCACTAAACTATAATTTTTTTAAAAAAGGATATTACTTTTAGTATAGATATATTTATAAATTTTTATTTCTTTTCCGTTATTCAATAAGTTTATAAAGCTTATCATATAACAGGGTTGTAAAAAATGAACGACCGGCAATAAAAAAAGTGAAAATCGCCGCAAGCAGCGCCCTTAAACGGATGAAAAAGCCCGTGGAGTGTGAAGCGCCGCCATTGTTATTAGGCTCTTCATCCGGTAAAATAACAGTCAGCTCTCCCCTCCTTCCGCTTATTGCGGCTTTGATTGTCCTGAGCGAGCTGACGTTTAAAACCGGACAGCCGGCAATAAAGGCGCGGAGGTTTTCAACAAACTCGTTTCCGGCTCTTTTGGCAAGGATAAAAATGATAAAATAACGGTTATGACCGAAGCTTCCGTCAAGCTTGCGATAGCCGCGTTTGATAATAATTCCTAGTTCTTGCAAGAGAGATATATGCTTTAAAATCGTGGTTTTTGACATTCCGGTGTCCCGTGAAATGTCGAAAAGACTTGGGTATGTCTCGCCGGTGAAGCCTTTGGCAAAAAGATATGCCGTCAAAGCTAAACACTTTGACGGCAGGCGGTATTTAAAAATATTTGACGGTAGTATAAAGTAATCGTCCTTTATGGTTCTATAATTCTTTATCTGATATGTACTGGCCAGCTGTAAGCCGGTGAATTGGTTGTATCTCAGTGTTTTGGTTAGAAAGCCCTGCTCAACAAGATCGTCGACTATTTTTGAGGCGTATGATTTATCATTTATCCGGCACTTATGGGCGATTACCGACAGCCGGACGGTCGCTTGTTTGCTCTTTGAGCTTGCGATAAGCATATACATATAGCAGCAGACCGTGAAATGTAAAGTCGTCAAGCAGGAAAAGGCCAATTTCTTCGGTAATTTTACGTATTTATTAAAAATCATATTTTTCTCCAAATTTATTATTAAAATCTATTGACAAAATTTGTAAAGGTGATATAATAGAGGCATAGGGCATATCTCCAAACGCAAAAAGGCGCGGTAACGCGCTTTTGCTTAGTGTGATGTGTTAGTTTAATGAGAAAAAAGCAATCTTAACTTTGGACGGTCGGGATTGCTTTTTTATTTTTATGCAGAAAGAAAGCTAATCAATGTTTGTCAAATTTCCTGTAAGTACACACTTAACGATTTCTTCATAAATAAGCTTAAAATCCCACAAAGAGCAGCGATTGGATTTTAATGTTTCCATAATCTGTTCTAATGCTTTTCTTTGCTTTTCGCAGCTATTAGAATTTCTACTTGTAAATCCAATGTTCTTTAAATCTAAATTATCAAACACAATATTTTCCCCACTTCTTTTTTAAATTTTTAGTATACCTTTTCCTATTACGCCGCGCTGTTCCAACTGCTCGATTGCGGCGTCCAGTTCCGCCGGGCTGAAGCCTAGAGTTTTACAGCAGTCGTCGGGGTCAAAATTTTGCAGGAGAAGTCCGGGTATTCTAAAGTCGCGGCTAGTTCGCGATTTTTTCTTCTTTTTCTTTTTCGGCATGTGTGGTCACCTCCTCCCAAAATTTCATCACAGAAATGCCGAGCGCCTTTGAAATGCGCTCGATGGCGATTGCCGTAAGCGGCTTTTCGTTGTATTCAAGTTTATTGCAGTATGTTTGTGAATAGCCGGTATAATCCGCAAGCTGCTTTCGCGTCAACCCGTATTTAACGCGAAGGGCGCGGACTATGCCGGTTAAGTCGCTTTCCTTGACTTTTTCTTTAAGCAGAAAATTGTCCATCATAAGCACCCTGTCAGTGCTGCAATTCAGCGCAAGAGCTATTTTTTGAACGACGCCGGCATGAAGAGCCATTTGGCAAAGCTCAATTTTGCGAATCCTGTTAATTTTTATGCCGGTCTTTTCAGCAAGCTGTTTTTGCGTTAGTCCCGCTTCTTCGCGAAGTCTCTTTATATTTTCTCCTATGCGTAACCTCATTTTTATCTCCTAGCTTTTTTATATCTTTACAACTTTATCCCAACTTGGTATGAAGTTAAGTTTTCCGCGTGGTTGAGCGGAATTATCCGGCTTTTAACTCTTCATATTCTTCTTCCTCGTCAGACGCGGCATCAATAAATTCTGAGTAAATGCTTTCAAAGATTTCGTCATTTTCAGTCGCGTCAAATAACGAGGGTGAATATGGCATTACTGCATATTCACTCACATTGCGCTTGAGCATTTCGTCGTAATTGCGGCAGATATTTTCATGCGAAAAATTCACCGCCAAAGTGTAATTATATCCGGCAAGGCTTTTCTCGGCCGCGGACTGCCTTCCCAGTTCATTCCACTTAACGCCGCCGCACAGAGTAATTTGGTTCGCTGAATCAAGCCATTCCCGGGCGTTATCTATATTACTGCCAAAATCGTAAACCACAAGATTATAATTCGCAAATTCCGGTAAATCGCTGCCGGTAAAAAAGTCAACTCCCCGCGCGGTAAAACCTTTTTCTATTTCCGCGCCGCTTAAATACACACTAAGCATTTTATGCTGCAGCTCGCCGCCGCTGCCGAACATCACTATCGCTGCCTTGCCGCCGTGCCGGGCGACATAATCGCACAGATGAATACCGTATGTTGTAACGCCAATTCGGTTCATGGTTCCGACTACCGCCACGGTAAAACGGCTGTTCTTGTACGACGTTGGTTCTTCCACCGGTTCCTGCGTGAAAGTGTGCTTTATGTACCGGTTATATTTTTTAGACGGCAGTCCATTTTTAGAAAAACATTCTTTAAGATCGTCGTACATTTGCTCGGAATTAATCATCTCATTTTTGCTGTCATATCCGGCTACGACGTTTGTATAGCCGCTATTCACAAGCTTTTCAAGAAGCGGGTCTCCCGCTTTGTATTCAGGCGCGTAAATGATGATTCTCGCTTTTGTGTTTTGGAGCTGAATGCCTTCGAGAAGCGAGATAAATTCATCGTCTTTTTCCCTGAAAGCTGACACATCGAAAACAAAGTGTGTTTGGAGCATATAGTTTTTCAAGTCGGAGCGCAGAAAGGTCGCCATGCTCCACTCGTTCCCTATTTGCCTTCGCGGCTCGGAAGTTTCCAGCTCGGCGCAGATTTTCTTAAGAATATCGGCGTATTCTTTTCTGGCAATTAAAAGTGGATTTATCATGTTTTCCTCCAATTATTTTTGAATATAATATCCCAGCGGATCGATAGGTATCCCGTTCACACGCACCTCAAAATGCAGGTGCGGTCCGGTCGACCACCCTGTGTTGCCGACGCGGGCGATTGTTTCGCCTTGTTTGACAATATCGCCGGCATTAACGGTAACCGAGCCGATAATGGCATGTGCGTACAGCGTTTGTACGCCATCCCCGTGGTCAATCAGCACATAATTTCCGAATCCCCCGTGATATTCTCCGTCATTGTACGCTATGAGTACGGTTCCGTCCTTAACGGCGTAAATATTTGCGCTTTCTATGCCGTCGTCGCCGATGTCTATTCCGTTGTGAAGACCGTCGCGCCACGGGTCATAGCCAAAATTAGTTGTTATTAAAGTGTAATCGGAATCAACTGCCCAAATAAAGTCAGCCCAGCTGTCAATAAGCCGGATGGGCGACAGCCCTTTGACTTCCGCCGTATCGAACATCATCATAAGGCGCGGGTCGAGTATTCTGCCGTTGTTTTTGCACCGCACACTTATTTTTAAATGCCGCTCATGCGAGCGGCCTAAATATATCGGTTTGTCAATTTCATAAAGCGACTGCCCGGCGGGAAATGAGGCCGGATCACCCAAACAGCCGTATGTAAGCGTAATTGTTTGCGTATCGTCATTGCTACCTGTAATTGACGACAGCGGAAATCCGTAAATGCGCCTGAATAATCCGGCGTTTATCATGTATTCGATATTAATTTCACTGTCATCATATCTGTCGCCATTATTGTCCGTTTTAAGCTGAGAAGCGGATGAAATAAATTTAACGTCTTCAATACAGCCGTTTTGGGGCGGCAGTGTGAGAAATAATTGCTCGTGTTTTTGATTTTTTTCCCACTTTGTATGTAATGTCATGCTGTGTTCATGCAAAGCTTCAAACCGTATTCCCGAATATATGTCGTGATAGATTCCATCCTGCCCGTATGCGGTCGCGACGCCCGTATACTCTATCGGCAGAGCGAAAAGTCCCGGCGAATAAGAAAAAAGTGTGAAATTGAATATATCGCCAAGTGGCAGATATTTTTCTTCTTCCGTTATTCCGACGTCGTTCAGCGCCATATTAATGGCGGCTAAGTATTCATAAGCAAAGCCGCTGTATTCAGGGTCTATCCCGAATATTTCACACCATTTTTCGGTGGTGGGAGTGTCAATTATTATTGTTAGTTTGTTTCCGGTCTCAACAATATCTGCACTGATAAAGCCGTCGTCAATGCCGCGCTCAAGAATTTTTATCAGCGCGTTTTTGTCAAGTAAGGACAGTGAACTTCCCTTGCCGGCGTTGCTTTTCAGAATGAGTGGAATAACGGCGGCCGGATTATTGTCAAGCGCTTCGAACGTAACCGCTATGTCGCTTATAAGCTTGGGAGCGTCGCTTTCGCCGTTGCCCATTGCGTCTGCTTCAATTGCGTGTTTTAACTGGAACATAGCGAGAAATTCGGGTATATACAGGCCGCCGCTTCCCCGCGTTATAAGCTCAACTTCCTTTTTGCTTTCCGCGCTTTTAACGGTGAGGGTTTCGATTTTGCCGTCAACTGTATTCTGAGATGTGAATTTATGCGACTGCATTTTATGTCCCGCTGCTTCAAGAATAATTCTTTTACAACTGTTGCTGAATTTCCTAAAATCAGGGTTATACCGCGAATTAAACTCATCATCATAATAAAACGGCGCGAGTTTTATTTCCATATCGCCGTTAAAATATGTCGCTTTCGGGTCATCGTCTAAAAGATAATAATGCTCACGAATATCTTTTGAAATTTCGGGTATTAATTTGTCACAAAGTATTACGTCCTCCGGGGTGTAAATTGGCGGATAATAAGATGTAACGGCGGCTTCGAGCCGGGCTTTGGTGACGCATAAAGTGAAATCGGGCATGAAAGCTTCGGCGCGATCTCGCACCTCGCGCGAAACGGTTATTCGCAGCCCTTTGAACGCGTCTGAGAAGCATTCGCGGATATCCGAATAGTTTTCTTTTATTTTTTCGGGACTGTCGGCGAATAACGCGAAAGAGCCTGATGTTATACTGGTCAGCAGATACAACGGCACAATAATTATGCCTAACAAAACTAAAATTGCAGTGACTAAAATTTTTCTCAATCTTTTGTCTTTTAAAATTGCTGTCGCGGCTTTAGCCGCTACCGGTATTGCCAAATTATCATCTCCTTAAAATAAAAAAGCGCCCGGTGATGGGCGCTTTAAAATTATTGTTTTATTCCAAGTCCTTTATGTGAAGTGTTTTGCCCAGCGGAGCCAATGCTTTAAGAAAAGTTTCAAGGCGCGGCTCCCAACTCCCTTGCTTCATTTCTGATATAGTTTCATTCTTTATTCCACACAGCAGCGCGAGTTCGGATTGCTCTATATGTTTTTCTTCGCACAATTCAGAGAATTCAGTCATAAGTCTCGCCCTTTGCTGTAATCCAAGTTTCTCCATTGGCGTTATTGAAGGGTCTAGTATATCTTTCGCCGCATAGTTTATTCTCTTTCTTTCTTTTCGTTCTTTTGGCTTAAAAATAATAGAATGCCATTCATCCGGAACAGAAATTTGTTTTGCCAGTTCTTCGCCGTATGTTTCCTTTGTTGCTTTTTTAAAGCCGTGTTTTAGAAAAAAAGTAAAGCCTCTTTTTTCCGCATAGATGATATAAGTATGTTTTTTTAATTTTTCATAAAAACTTCTATGTGTGGCTGTATAGTATTGCGAATAGGGGCTAAGATTTTTTATCGCTTCATCAGAATCCTTTCCTATTGCTAATTCTATCTGCTGGATATCATGACCCGGCACTTTTTCTGCTAACTGATGAAAACCTGAAACAGGGTTGCCGTGCTTTTTATACTTGTGCAGAATACGCTTGAAAAAATTTAAACGCGATGTATAAAAATATTCGCTGCGCATTTCCTTGATTGCGTTTAATTCTAAGATTAAAATGATAATCATTACTATAAATTGAATACCGTATGTGATTATTCCTAAATATTTTATCATATTTTAATTTTCCTTTGCGTCTTCAATACAAAGTGTCTTACCCAAAGGCGCTAAAGCCTTTAGTATAGTCTCAATTCTAGGATCCCATTGTCCATTTTCCATTTCAAATATGGTTTTGCACTTTAATCCACTCATATTTGAAAGCTCTGCTTGTGTAATGTTTTTTTCATTGCGCAATTTTCTAAATTCAAACATAAGCGCCGCTCTTTGCGGAATGGCTGCTCTTTCTGCGGGCGTGAGAGCAGAATCATATTGTACAACATAGTTTATTCTCTTTCTTTCTTTTCGTTCTTTTGGTCTGAAAATAATAGAATACCATTCGTTCGGAACAATAATTTGTTTTGCAAGTTCTTCACCGTACATTTTTTTGGCTTCTTTTTTAAAATATATTTTGTGTAAGAAGATAAGCCTTTCCTTACAAGTGTATATCATATTTGTAGCTTTAATAAGTTTATTTGCGTATCTTCTATGAACGGAAGCGTAATATGCGACAGTGCAAAAGCTAGACAAAACTTTTCTTAGCGCTTTATCCGTATCTCTGCCTAATGTCTTCCAAGTTTTTCGAATGATATCGCCTGATATTATTTGCGGTTTAAGATTAAAGTTTTCTCTCGGCGCTCCATACTTAATATATGGTAAACGCCATATGGAAGAAAGCCATGACGTATAGAAACATTCCGCGCTTTTTATATCGCTTAAATACTGCACTAACATTAATAAGACGTATAAAAATATGGCAATAACTAAACACAGGGGAACTCCCCAAACTGAAAACGCTTTCCAAAAATTATCCGCCTTATTGATACAAAATTTTATTAACGCAAAAATAGTATTTATAAAGCTAATACCGGCGATAAGAAAGAACCATGTCTCGTAAAGGAAACGCAGACCTCTCAAAATCTCACTGGTTAAACCCTCAAAAAAATCTAACAACTTTGATTTTTTGTGATACTTATTATACTTTATTTTCTCTTCCATGTCAACTCCCAAAAAACCATTTTATACAAAAGAAAATGCCAACCGCACTTCCTAGCAAAAGCAGCACGCTTGGTATAATTGTCTTTGCTCTGTTTACTTTTTCCAACGCCGCATTAAGCGGCAGTATCTGAAGCATTTCCTGCAATGACATTATCGTCATATCGAATAGATTGTAATATTGGTTTTCTGTATAAAATATCACCGCCGTATCATTAATATTTCCGGTATAGTTCACTCGATACGAAACGTCAGTGTCGCCGCAGTCATAATATATTATCAGCGCTTTTGGCGGGTTGTCAAATTCAATGAAAGCTTTCTGAATCTCATCAATATCATCTGAATTTTTTAAAGATAAATTCAGTTCGGAAAACAGCGTTATCACATCGTCAGACGTAATAAATCCGTCATATTCAACCGCTTCCTCACTGGCTTTTAGTTCGTTTGCGAAACTGTCTTCCACAGTAAATTTATTGACTGTAAACATTCAATTTCCTCCCCCTGTCCCGAAAGATTTAAGTCGTTTATCGCTAAACCGGAAGTCAACCCTAACCGACTGAGCGCCCACCCTCATAAGCGCGGTGCCGCGCCGTTTTGAAGCGATTAAATCGCTTTGCGCTTTGTTTAAGCTGAATATATTTACAACTTCCTCAAAGCTTTTGCCGTCAAATCCGAAGATAAATTTAACGCTTGGCATGTCAATTATCTCCTGTCCGCACCTTTTTACTGCGGGATCGAGAAAGTCAATTATGTTTTGTGTGCTTACAACCACACTTGCCTCGTATTTTCGCGCCCTTTTTTCAGCGTTTCGTAAAAATTCGAGGGATTGAGGACAGTTGGGGTCTATCATCAGCCAGCACTCGTCGGCTACGAGCATTACCCGCTCGCTGCGGTCTCTGCTCATCTGCTCCCAGCACCATGAAAGCACATTAAAATATTGAGCCGAGGTTATGTTTCTTCCCATTTGAATAACTCGTTTTGTGTCAAGGCAAATAAAATTGTTTTTCCCACTTAGTGTGGTAATTCCGTTCCATAACCCTCTGTCAGCTCCGTTTGCCGCCGCTTCAAGCAGCAACTCCAAGTCTTCATAGATTTTCAAGTGGGCATTTGCGCTTTTCTTCGCTCTTTTTACAGTGTTAAGCAAATCAGATATTGTCGGGTATTCGTGGCTTCTTTTACCGGACAAATCCGTACTCATTTTGATTCCTTTATCTTCGTACATGCTGAGCAGACAAACATTAAGCACCGCCATATGCTGGTCTGTAAGAGACGGAATATACAGCTTAAAAAACACTTCAATGGTTTTTAAGTGCATTTCAAGGTCGCCTATTTGCTCTTCATCTTCGTCTCGCGGCGCGGGTCGAACCTCGAAAGGATTTATCATACCGCCGCGCCCTCCGGCAACGTCAATCCATTCGCCGTTAATATCTTCTGACAGGCAGATTTCTTTAAACTCACCTTCCGGGTCAATCACGATTATTTTTGTTCCTCGCGCGAATTCAGACCTGATAATATGCTTTAGTGCGGTGGATTTTCCCATTCCTGAGGCGCCAATAATTGTGATATTGCTATTTGCTCTTGAATTCATGTCTTTTTTCCACGGGTCAAAGAGGATAATGCCGCCGTCTGCGTTTCTGCCCAAGTAAAAACCTTTTTCATCGCAGAAGCCGGACGAAGAAAAGGGAAATCCGCCGATAAAAGTTGAAATAAGGTATGGTCGGTTTGATATTTCGGATATGCTTTTAACCGCCTGATATGTTGGGCTTAAATGCTGATAGGCTTCCTTTTGCTGTCCCGATAAAATGCGCAGTTTACAGCCGATAGTATTTGCTATACTTTCAACCCGGTTGCACTTTTCCTTAAAGTCGTCCTCATCGCGGCTGAGAACCATTATCAGTGTGTTAAATTCGCCCACTATCTCATTATTTTGGTCAATTTGACGCATAATCCGTTCCGCGTCGTCGGCTGATTTGTTTTTCCGCTGTTTTTCAAGCGGGTCTTTGGAGGTGTCCGCAATGCCGCGATAGGTATTGATGGTGCGGCTGAGGTTCGCTATAAAATCGCCGTTATCAAGCGGATTATATCCGATTGACACCACCGTACCGGGTATATTGGTCAGTCTGCCGTACCAGCCGTAGTCAACTTCGTTGGGATATTTAATTATGCAGTATATTCTTGAAAGATTTTCGCCCAAAACAATATCGTTGCGCCTAAATTCAAGTCCCAGCGGCGTAATGCTTGCCTGCAGCGCGGGGTTGGCGGTTATTTGCGGTATGGTCGTTTGTTTAGCCATTTCTGTGTTCTCCTTATTCGTTTAATAGCGCGGTAATTGCCGCGTCAACGTCTGATGACGATTCAATATGCACATAAGCCGGTATATTCACAAGATTGCAGAGCGTTACAATTCCGCTTTTATCTAAAATATCAGCTCCTATCGAACAGACAGTAAAGCATTTGGCCAGCTCACGCGCTCGTGTCGCCAGTGTTTTTTCATCCTCGTTTTTAGCGCCGCTGATAATGATATAGTGCTGCCGCTCTAAGGTTTCACCCGACATTACCATGTCGGCGAGTTCCTCCATATCGCTTTTTAAAAGGTTTCGTCTGCCGCCTTCCGCCGTTTCGCGCATTTCAGCATATTCGCGCATGGTTTTTGAAACGTCCACGGGACGTGACACCGCGATATATTTGAACGGAAAGCGGAATTTCGAAAGAGAGGAAGAAAGATTTTTGCAAAGCTGCACTAACTCCTCGCTGCTGAAAAGCTCAAGACTGATACCTTCAATTTTAATAAATGCGAAAATGTTTCCGTCAAGTGTGAAAAGGCAATTTTCAGTTATTTCTTTGGCGTTGACAAATTCCTGAGCGGTTTTTTCGCGAAGCAAGTCAATATCGGTTTCTTTATTTTTCTTTTCGTTATTTTTGACATACCAAAAAGCCGCCCCCGCTCCCGCGAGGACGACCGCAAGTATTATTAGCTGCATTAATGGCCTCCTGTTTTGAGTTTTCAATAAAATAAGGCAAGGATTATCCTCGCCTTAATAAGTGTTGTTTGAATTTAATTATCAATTTCATTGTCTTTTTTGTCAGCCGTTTCAAAGTCAATTCCATCTATACAATTGTCATAAACAAACAGCTTAATCTCCTCCATATCATTTGTTTCATAAAACTTAACCAACAGACTTTTGAATTTATCCTGAGCTTCCATCGGAATGGAAATAATACCCGCGCCATTGGAAATCATAATATGATTTCCCGCCAGCATAGCCGTTCTTTTGTTTCCGTCCACAAACATCTGCTTACGCATACAGTACAGCATTAATGTTATTCCTCTGTCGGTAGGGTTCGGTATACGCTTAATATCGTCTAATTCTTTTCTCACCTGAGTTTCAGCCGGAATATCGGGTATCCATGCCGTGCCGCCCATTTTTACCGGGATATTTCTCAAGAAACCGGCATTATAAATTAAATTTTCTCCGCCGACATATTGATTAATTTTACAGATAAAAGGATAATCCGTAGGATAGTTTGTGTTTTCAAGAACAAACCGCCACGCATATTTAAGGTTGTTAATCGCGATAACATCGTCGATCCTTAAATGCGGAACGCTTATGCCGTTATATATTGTGTCCGTTTCGGGATAAGTAACTGCTATGCCCTCTAAATTTGCGCTTTTCCAAATATAATCCACAATATTTCTTTTAGCGACAAAAATGTTCTGTTCAACCGTCATATTAAATTTTGGTTCCATTGATTTTACCTTTCAGACTGCTTCATGTTATTGGCTTATTATATCAAATTTTATTACTTAAGTCAAGATGTAATTGACATTCGGGGCTGACATTTTCGTCAGCCCCGCGCAGCCAATGTTACACCGTTTTCTTTTTTCTGAAAATAACAATTGCGGCAGCGGATATGAGCAGTCCTGCCGGTATTGCCGAAACGCCGGTATTTGGATTTCCTCCGCCGGTATGACCGGTCTCGTCAGCCGCTCTTGTTTCGGCACTTAAAATATCATCAGGAGAAACGCCTGATAATAAATAATATGAAGCGTGGCTAATAGGAAATTCTATGGTTCCATTGGCTGTTTTGCTCATTTGACCGAGGCTTGAAATTACGCCGTTATCAGAAATGTAATACAAGTAGATTTCCTTGTCTGTTAATCCGGCTTCTTCAAGCATTTGAGCGGTGATTTCTACTATTATTTCAAAACCGAATTCGCCTTTTGCTGACGGAATTACAATAATTGAATTTGCGGAAACCAATATGTCATTAATGATATCGGGTTTATCGCCGACAGCCGCAATTTGCATATTTAAATCAATTGACTTGACGTTATCTGAAATTTTGTCAGGATTGATTTTGATTTTGAAGCCATTATCTAAGACAAATGTTATTTCTTTTCCGGCGTTTTTTATAGCCTTGAGGCTTTCCCCGGAAATAACCGAGCCGTCTTTTTCATTAAGATAGACGATAGAATCGTCAGATTTTATAGCTTCAGAAATGATTTCAGAAATTCCGGCTTTTTTTTCGCTGTCGTTTTTGTCCGCAATTTCTCTGCTATTGCCTTCCGATGATTTATTATCTCCTGAATCTGAAATAGTATCGTTATTTTCGCTTTGCGGCGGTCTTTCGCTGTCTTGATGTTCTGACGGCGGGTTTTGATTCTCGTTTGGCTTTGGCGAGTTAGAGCCGCTACCCGGTTTGGTGGGTCTTGAATTGCCGCCGCCTGAGCCGCTGCTGTTGTTGGAGTTTCCGCTTGAATTTGTCGGATTTTCATCGCCGCCCGATTCATAACCGGCAATGTTGACAATGGCGTTTACCGTGGGGCTTTCGCCGATTACATTTACCGCGCGAAGGTAAAGTGTATATTCCGCGCCGGCTTCAAGTCCGGCAAACTCATGAAATGTGTCGGTCGGTTCTTTGTCAATCCAGTCAATTTCATTTAGGGAAACTTGATATTTAGTGATTTGAGAGTTTTCACCGCTTGAGGAAACGCTCCACGTTAA
>JAISVH010000002.1 GCA_031271685.1 Eubacterium sp.
CAGAAGCGTCCGTGTTTAAGGAGATTTCTGCTATTTCAAGCGTCATATCCTCCAAAACTGTTAAATCCAAGCGCAGTTTGTCGATAGGCCCGACATAATACGGTATTGTGATAACGGTAGCGCCGTTCTGAAATGTTTCTGTAAACCGCCTAATATCACTAAACCATTGATCGGTATCGGCATAATACAACTCCGTAAGAACGGCGGTTTCCTCCGCTGGCTTCTGCGCAATTGGTTTCACCTTGTAGACCACAGAACGCACCTGCCCAACGCGCTCACGTATATTGGTAACTTCTATCCAAGGATCGTTAGAGGTTGAATGCAATCGGTTGCCATCAACAATTTCAAAATCTTTCATTCCTGCGTATAACTCATCTTGGCTGAAAACGAGCGTGGTATTATGCCAAGCTGTCAACGGATTCACAATTTTTTCATTCAAAACCATGCTCATAAAGCAATAACTGACCACCATACCGACCAATATTAGAAAGACGGTATCACGCCGGTTTGCTTTCATTTCTCCACCTCACCGCATAATCGCATAGGTTTCATCCCCGCTTGTGTCCACGGAAAACGAATCAAAAACTGTTCCAGCACCTTGATGCTTGTAACGAAAATAAGCTCATCGCAAACGTCTTTTAAGGCATTCACATAGGAAGGCAAATTGGCTCACAGTTCGGCTCTTTGCATGGCCTCAAATCGAAAATAGCCGTCCGCTGATTCATCCCAGCTAATATACCGCTCGTCACCACGGCGGTCAGGAATGTCGTACTCTGTATTCAGATATTCGGCGATATATTTAGAAAGCTTTTCTGCTCCTGTCATATTCAAATGCCCGCCATCCAGAAAATCTGTTTGATAGTCCAGCCCCATTGCGTCCCTATGTGAATTATAGTGAAAATCGATAAAAGGGATGTTATGATCACGCGCTATTTTCGCAATTGAGTTGGATGCCTTTTCAAATGAAAATACAGCGGTAGGCGATTTTATTAAAACGAGTTGAAATCCTTGATTTTTTGAAAGTTCAATAATCTTCATTAGATATAACTTGTTCTTTTCTGGTATTTCCGCAAACTCATCTGTAGATGGATAAACGACTGCGTTTAATTCAGGACCATGCGAAGTCACATTGGGAACTCCTACAAACCCCTTATACTTGAAGGGGCTGTGAGCCTGATAGTTTTCTCGTGTTGTAAACGGTGAATTTGACGTAATGTTCTTCCATCTTGTATGGAAGAACATTATATCTGCATGCCATAACATTCTATCTTTCGGTGGAACTCCCGAATTAATGATACCTAGTTTATTTAACGACGGTCTAAAGGTGCTGTACGCTATTTGCACAGGCTGATCTGTGAAATCGTTTTCAAATTTGGTACTGACAGCCCAAACATCTAAAAACACTACTAAGGGTTTTTGATATTTTAATGCTTCTTGAATGTAAAAATAAGAACTCCATATGGCCTGATTACCTCCGGCATAATTAAAAGATGCAATACCTTGGTCACGCCAAAGGACATTTGGGTTTATATCCATGTATGCTTGGGAGGAGCCAACAAACAATACGTCAATTGTATTTGGATCTTCGTAGTAAATGACAGATGTATTCCCATCAACCTCTGTTCTTAAAAACCAACTAAATAAAATGAACAGAACGCAAAACAGCAAAAAGAATGCTGCGATTTTTGTTTTTGCCATGATGCCGCCTCCTAGAATTAAAATTGGAAATAGATAAAATCAGCGGCGTTGTATTCTTTTCCGTAGCTGCCGTAGATTAAAACGCCGAAAATTAAGATGAAGTAGACCAGCCATCGAAATACGATGTGCTGTCTTTTTAACGCAGCAAAAATATCTACCTTTCCCTTTAACCAGTCCACCGCGAAGAGGATTCCAATTGAAATAACAGCCACATCATACTCTTTGCGATCAAGGCCGAGTGTGTGAAACGTATCATCAAAAAACACCCAATATTCCTCAAAGTTGAGGTTTTGGACAATGTACAGCGCATCCGACATGTTTTCTGCCCGGAAAAATATCCACGCAAAACATACCAATAGAAATGTTACTAACGTTTGAAACAACTTGTGACTAAAGGAGAATTCGTCTACACGCAAAAGCGCAGCGATTTTTCCTCTCATGCGTTTGGTTATCGCGCCGATAATTTGATACACCCCATGCAGAAATCCCCATGCGACATACGTCGCGTTTGCTCCATGCCATAATCCGCTGACCACAAACACAATCATAAAGTTCATATATTGCCGAGACCTTTTAACGCGATTTCCTCCTAACGGGATATAGAGATAGTCTCGGAACCATCTGCCAAGCGTAATATGCCACCGCCGCCAAAATTCCGCAATACTGCGTGAAAAATAGGGGCTATCAAAGTTCTTTGTCAGGTCGTAGCCCATCACCTTGGCCGCGCCGATTGCGATATCCGAATAACCCGAAAAATCACAGTAAATCTGTATGGCGAAAAAGATAATGGCAACCATATGTACCGTGCCGCCGTAGAGCGTCGGCTCGCCGTACACGGTATTCACAAGGATTGCCACGCGGTCCGCAATCATCACTTTCTTAAATAGGCCGTAGCCCATTAACAAAAGCCCTTCTTTTATCGTTTCGTAATTTGGTTTATTGATGCGTTCGAATTGTGGCAATAAGTCTTTTGCCTGCTCAATCGGCCCTGCTACCAACTGCGGGAAAAAGGAAACGAAAAGCGCATATTTCCCAAAATGATATTCCGCTTTCAACCTGCCGCGATATACGTCCATCGTGTAGCTCAAGGCTTGGAACGTATAGAACGATATGCCTACTGGCAACAGAACATCCACATCTGGAACCGCCCAGTTTAACGAAAACTTTCCAAACAAAACTGCTCCCGCATGATTAAAGAAATTAAAATACTTGAAGAAGAAAAGAATGCCTAAATTAGCAAAAAAGCTTATAAACACCACGAATCTTTTTTGCAAATCCTGATTCTTCTTTATATCGATGCCATGCGCTTTTGACTCAGCTTTCCGGTTTCTATTTGGCTTCGCAAGATGTTTTTCGTCAATCATATGAATGAAAATCCCACTGAGCCAAGTGATAAACGTAGAGAGCAGCATCAAACCGGCATACTTTGCGTTCCAGCACATGTAAAAGTAGTAGCTAGAAACTAATAGCCATATCCAGCGGAACCTTTGAGGAAGAGCAAAATACAAAAGTGCCACAATTGGGAAAAACACAATGAACTTAATAGAGTTAAAAAGCAACTTCGCATCCCTTTCCGCTATGCGTTTTGAGGGTGGAACCTAGGGGATTTATAGAAAGGTGTACCTTTCTATAGCATGGTGCGCTTCATGGAGTTGAAAGGATTCTTTGGCTATAATAACATAATTAAACGACAAAATCAACATACAAAAGATAATATTTCCTGTTTTCTGGCAGAAAAGACATTTTATAAAAAGGTACATTTTTATACATAATGCCTTTTCTATCTTCCGATGCTCACGCAAGCGGTTGTAGAATGTGGCTTATTTAAGCTAGTGCGCTCTAATGCCTCCGCAAAGGCCAGCTCACCGCGCTCCACCTCCTTTCGTAGGCATTAAGGCGGCGTTGCCTTTCGGCGTGCGCTTCAGATTCGTCCGCATGTTGGCGAGGGTTAACGCGTCATACTCCAGCTTGACTTCCTCCCAATAGTGTGGCGATGGTGACGGATAGTTCGTCCGGCTGCGTCCACCCCAAGCTGACGGTCTGCGACGCTTGGCTGTCGAGATCGACGATCAGCGCCTTTGGGCCGTGGCGGGCAAGCCCGATGCCGAGGTTGGCGCTGGAGACGGATTTTCCGATGCCGCCCTTTTGGTTCACGCAGGCGTACACGCGACAGCTCGTGGAATATATCCTGCGCCTTTTCCAAGCAGCTTACGGCCTGCTTGCGGCTCTGACTGCGAGGACGCAGCTGCCGTATTGCATGATGGAGCGGTGGCCCAATGACTGGTCGCACCCGCGCAACGGTCGTTCATTACAAAGCCCCTGCCTTTCAAAAAAAATATGCCGCCTCCGATAATGCCGGAGACGGCTATGTAGAAGGTGTTTTGCTAAATGCTACTAGAATAAGAAAAAAGCCCGATACAATCAGGCTTTTTCATGGCTCCCCAAGTTGGACTCGAACCAACGACCCTGCGGTTAACAGCCGCATGCTCTGGCATACGTCAGTATAAGCTACGGCAGGCGTTGATGCGCGGCCAACGTGGGGAATGGTGTTGCTGTCGCCGACAATGCTATCACTATACACGATTATACGGAAATTGCAAGGGGGCAGGCTGGAAAACGGATTTGCTAAAATTGCAGACACTGTCTGCAATTATGCTGCTCTCCGCAAAATCGCCCGAATA
>JAISVH010000014.1 GCA_031271685.1 Eubacterium sp.
TAAAGCGCACGAAGCCGCGATAGCTTGCCGCCTTGTGCACAAAGAGAGCCAACGCCACGCCCAGCCAAAGCAACCAGATATTGTCCCGCATTTCACGCAGATAGTCGGCTTTTTCGAGAATATCTGTTCCGGTTTGATTTTGAGCCGGGACGGGAGATGATTGAACAATGTCAAAGGCATAAGGGATTGCAATTTCCTCATTAACATCCTCGCCCGGACTGATCTCCGCGATGACCGGAGGCGAAGTAATTTCCTGAATACGCCGGGACAATTCTCCAACCATACTGATTTCCGGCGTAAGCGGAAGCAAAAAGCGCAGGATTACCGCAAGCCATATATAATACTGCCATGTTTGGCTTAATCTGTTTTTCACTAAAGGCTTCAGCATGAACAAAATCAGCGCGAGAATCGAGCCGGATGCCGATAGGGAAAGAAACAAGAATAAAACGTCATTCATCTTGCGTCCTCATTTCCTGCCAGTAGTTTTTCAGGTCGTTCATATCAGCCTTTGATAATATATCGTTGTTCAGCAAAGTGGACAAAAGACCTTTCGCGTTCCCGCCGAAAACCTTACCTATAAAATCCTCTGTCCGCGATTTTTCAAATTCTTCCCTGGAAACAGCGGAAGAATAATAGAACACATCCTTTTTTTCACGAAAAAGCGCTGATTTGTCAAGCAGTCTTTTGATAAGCGTTTGGATCGTCGTAGCTTTCCAATCGCTGCCCTCATTGAGAGCGTCGCGTATTTGCCTGTCGGTCATCGGGCGGTCATTTGCCCAAAGCACCTTTAGGATTTCAAGTTCGGCCTCCGAAACCTTATCCGCTATGTTTTGCATAAAATCACCCCAATCAAACTACGCACGTCGGTATTATCCATACTACACCCGTAGGCTAGACGAGTCAAGTGTTACCTTTAAAAAATCCGTTGCATTTATGGATTAGTCTTTCTGCGGGCTGGAAATAAAAAAAAATGCCACAATTTCGAGAGCAGCCGCCTTTCCAGAATACTAATATCATGCCGCTGTTTCTTGACCTCTTTTAAGAATTATACTCGCCACCGGAAACATCTGCCAACCACTACGCGGCAATTTTACACGAACTTAAACAAGACCCTGTAACCGAAAGAGAAGAAAAAGGCTTTTCAAAAAGCTGCACCTTTTGCGCACCTTACCATATGTGTATCCCATAAAATCACAACCCATCACAAAATGAGAGGCATCAAGGAATAGTAAAGCAATGTCCCCTTTTTTCGCTGAAATCATCAAGGGCTGCAAGGTTGATTCATAAAATATTCGTTGCTTAACTGGGTCTGCCTTTGCCGGCAGTGAACCGCATTTTAATTACTAAATAATCCTGTCCGTCGGCAATCCCTATCGCCAGCGCAATGGCAGGAGGATGCGGCAGCTTCGTTAATACCATAAACGCTATCGCCAGCGCGGCCGCCCCGGCGCACAGTATATTGTGCAGGTAGGCGTATTGTGAAAGCGTAATTTGGAAGCGTCGAATCAATTACACCAATAACCGCGCCTGATAACGCGCCAATTACATAGCTCCCGATTATATATCTTGGGCTTGAATATTTGGACTTTGGATATAAAAAAAAAACCCTTACTTGCACAGTGGTCGTGATCACAAGCTAAAACCCGATATTTGCGCCAAATTGTTCACGATATCGAAGTGATTTAGGATTTTCAAAAACCAAATTAAAAATTTTTGCTACTTTTTCAAGAGGTTCATGCGGAGGATTCCATACGAAAGCAAAAAGATTTAAGTACCCTTGAAGGCTGTCACGATTAAAGCCAGAATGAGCATTAAGAAACTTTTTCAAACTGTCATGAACCTTATTAATAGGGTTCATAGGATTTTCTGAGTCTTTAAGCACTTTAAGGTCATCCGCAAGGTATTCTTGGTTGATAAGTCCGAGGCTTATAATGAGCTTCTTATGTGCAGCTTCTTTATCATGTACCAACGTCGAACCAGTAGCGATATGTTGGGAAAATGTCTCAAATGTACTTCGCTGCGAAGGTTTGCCAGTGCCTTCCACGAAACATATGACATTTTCTTTATCCGTAGCAGCTCCAATGCGTATTTGATTATGCGATAGTCCTCGGTACTTAGTGCCATCCTCTTTGCGGTCGATTTGTGCATTAATTACAGAGTAATACGTCTCATCAAGCCAAACCATACCTGATAGGACAATACTTTGTTGGTAATCAACCAATGTGAGAAAGAGTTTTTCTAACCAATACCGTGAAGTAGAAAAGGCATTTTTATTGTTCCATGAATCGGCGTTGATGCTTACATATCGGAATAAATTTAAACAATACTCCATCCACTCACTTATAGCTATTTTATGATTGTCAAAAATTGTGTTCGTCGTAGGAAGGAAACGCCGACCACATGCACATGAGTAACGTTGGACGCCATTTGAGGTAAATCCACGTTTAATGAATTCTTCTGAACGACTGTAAGGACAATAAATTGGTTCGAAAGTATTTATTAACTCTGCTTCACCAGTTTCATTAAGCTTGGGGTGACGGGCAACATACCGTTCTTGGTAGTGCGCTCGCAGAAACCTCTGTGTTGGCGTCAATTCATCCTCCGTATCCCACGGTGTTTGTCGCCGAGATTTACCATGACTCTTTCCGGACATGCTTCGCATACCAACTCCATCACTGGCTATATGGAGTTTTTGTAATGCCAGCACGTCCACTGTGCAAGTAAGGGTTTTTTTTATAATGAGCTTGGCCCTCGCTATTTCGACAATCTCAACAAAGAAGTTATTGTTAAAAGAAGCA
>JAISVH010000111.1 GCA_031271685.1 Eubacterium sp.
CCGAATTTATCAAAATAATGCCGTATTTCACCCGCGGTTCGGTTACGATTATCGGTCAGGCAGTCAACCATAACCGCAACGCCTGCGGGACCATATCCTTCATAAACACAGGTTTCATAATCGTTTTTCTCGTTTCCTCCCGCCGCTTTTTTAAGGAGCCTGTCTATGTTTTCGTTTGGTATATTGTTTGATTTTGCCTTTTGGATCAGGTCCCTGAGCCGTGAGTTATTATTCTGGTCAGCCGAGCCTGTTTCTTTAATGCAAACGATGATTTCTCGTGATATTTTAGTGAATATTTTTGCGCGTGCGCTGTCCTTTTCACCTTTTTTTCTTTTAATGGTGCTCCATTTAGAATGTCCTGACATTTCATATACCCCCGTTTTTATACTTATAGCTAGTCAGTCGTGCTCTTAATGGAGTAATAAAATTGACTGACTATATTAGTCCGGACTGTTTTCCGCGAACCCCTCTCCCAACACTTCTCTTGCATTGGCGATAATTATAAATGCTGACGGGTCGGAAAGCCTGACTATGCTTTTAATTTTAGCGTATTGATTTTTTTGCACGGCGCAGCAGATAACGTTTTTATCTTGTCCCGAATACCCGCCGAAACCTTTTAGTATGGTAACTCCGCGTTTTTGTTCGTTTATTATTTTAGAAGCTATGTCTTCATATCGGTCTGAAAAAATGAGCAGCATTTTTCCCTCGAGAGCGCCGTAAAGTATAAGGTCTACAGCCATAGATGAAATAAATATTGAGATAATAGCATAAAGCCCCGAGTCTATGCTCTTAAAAATCAGCATGGCGCTCGCCACTACTATGATGTCTAAAACTACTATTATCCTGCCGATGCTGATATAAGGCATTTTTTTCCGTATAATGCGTGAAATGATGTCAATACCGCCTGAAGTTCCGTCTCGTGAAAAAATAAGGCCTAACGAAATTCCGATGATAGCGCCGCCATAAAGCGCCGCCAATATTTTGTCTCCGGTATAAACCGGTAACCACGCGAATAAATAATCGGTGCAAACGGTGATGACCGAAATGGACAAAAAGGTTTTAAACATTATCGGTCCGCGAAGCATAACGAATCCGGCGACGATAAGCGGAAGGTTTAAAAGGCCATACGTCGAGCCTAACGGAAAGTCTGTAATATAATTTATAATGGTTGAAATTCCAGTGAGTCCGCCGGGCGCGATATCATTAGGAAGAGTAAAAGTCCGCACCCCGAACGAATAAAGAATCGAAGCTGATATTATTATGATGATATCCAAAAAAGGTTTTAGTTTTCTTTTTTTCTTTTTACTATAGTTTACTGCTGCCGGAAAGGTTTTTTTTATCACTATAAATCACCTCAAACAATTCCCTCAGGCGCTCTTCTTCTCCTATCATATGCAAATAGCCAAAAAGGGCCTCTAGCCCCGTTGCACGTCGGTAATCTCTCGGATTAGACGAACGGGGCACGGTATTGTTATTAGCGTTTCTCCCGCGCTTATAAATATTCATTTCCTCATCGGTTAACAGTGGCGAAATAATATCTACGGCGCTCGACTGCGATGAAGCTCTCACAAGGTTTACCGCGGACTTGTGCAGTTTCGCGGCGCTCATACTGCCGGCGGCAGCTATCTTTTCCCTTACTAAAACCTCATATACCCCATCGCCTAAAAATGCGAGAGTTAATGGGTTTAATTCCCGAATTTCTCTTTTTGTTATTTTATCCATCAGCATTTTTTTGATTATTTATCAATTTACAAATTCAAATTCAAAATCATAGATAGAAACAGTGTCTCCTTCACTTATACCGGAATCGGTCAAACCGTCGATGATTCCGCTTTTTCTAAGCACTCTCTGAAAATATTGCAGGCTCTCATAATCATCCATATTTACCGTCCGCATAATTGGCAGTAAAAAAGGCGCTTCTACCGAATAATAGTCCTTATCCAGTTTTTGTATTGAAAAAGACTGGTTTTCCGTAGGTTCCTGCGCGACAAAAGGAGAAGGATTGAATATCTTGACAGGCGGCAGAGTATCCAGTGTTTCAGTGATTTCCCCCAAAAGCTTGTCTGTGCCGGCTCCGGTCGCGGCGCTTACCGCCAAAAAAGCCGTTCCTTGCTTCTCGCAAAAGTCTTTAAAGCCTTCTATCTGCTCTGCCGACGCTATGTCGGATTTATTTGCCGCGATGATTTGCGGTCGGCTTGATAGTTCGTCAGAAAATTTTTTAAGCTCTTCGTTTATTTTAAAATAATCGTCTTTTGGGTTTCGTCCTTCTATTCCCGAAACGTCCACAACATGCACGATCATTCGGCAGCGCTCGATATGTCTCAAAAATGCGTGCCCCAACCCGGCTCCCTCGCTTGCTCCTTCGATAAGTCCGGGTATGTCGGCAATTACGAAACTTTTTACAGCGGTTTTTACAACTCCTAAAACGGGAGTCAAAGTTGTAAAGTGATAATTGGCAATTTGTGGTTTGGCGGCGCTTAACACGCTAATAAGGCTGGATTTTCCCACATTTGGAAAACCTATCAGTCCCACATCGGCCAAAAGTTTAAGCTCAAGGGTAATTTCCAGTTTTTCTCCGGGAAACCCAGGCTTTGCGAATCTCGGAGCCTGTCGCGCGGGGGTGGCAAAGTTCATATTGCCTTTTCCGCCATTGCCACCTCTTGCGATAATCAACGGGTTATCGTCCGAAATATCGGCTATTACGCGACCTGTCTCGGCATCTTTTATAAGTGTGCCGCGCGGAACTTTTACCAAGATGTCGGCAGCCGATTTTCCGGTGCGGCGGTTTCCGCTTCCTTTTTGCCCGTTCTCGGCGGTATATTTGCGTTTATATCTAAAATCGATCAAAGTGGATAAATTATCATCGGCGGCAAATATGACGTCACCGCCTTTGCCGCCGTTTCCTCCGTCCGGGCCGCCCGCGGCGACGTATTTCTCGCGGTGAAAGCTCACCGCCCCGTCTCCGCCGTCGCCGGCCTTTATGGAAATATTTACTATATCTAAAAACATTACGCCTCCAAAAGCAAAAACGAGCTTTATAGTTAATTAAGGCAATACCGCACAGCTCTGGCGCGTAAAGCACGCATTAGGATTTTTTGTCAAACCAGGCAATTTTGCCGCGAACAACCGTTGATATTTAAGGCAAAAATTAACGAAATTTGGTGAGAAATACGCAAGTGATTTGTGCGCCAAGCCGTTAAGCGTGAGTTGTGCGGTGTTGCCTTAACTTAGAAAATATCAAGGATAATAACGCGAAAGCTTTGATATACATACGATTGCGCTGAAATTATTTTTTCTTGTTTTAAATTTAATTTACTATAAGATACCAGAAGAGGCTCCGCCGCAGATATTTAAACAGGCAGGCCGTTAGATTAAGCCCTGAAAGACCAAAGCGGGTGCTTTAATAAACTATCCTTTTCTTCGATTCGAGCGGTTACCAGAACCTGTTTTACGCTTTGTCGGATTCAATGATTCTCGGTATTGTCCCAAAGCGACAGAATACCAACTCCAAGCGACGATGGTGATCAAAACCGACGAAAACAAAAGCAGATTAAAAACAGGCATAAAGTTTTTCATATAGTCAATAACAAACATTCCGACAAACAGACAGCTCGCCGCGATAGAAATAATTAAGGTCATTGTCATTTTGCTTTTCGGTTTCATTTTTTTGCTCCTCTATATAAAAAATTTAGTTCTCAATAAAGAGAATCATACTATAATTTTTATAATTCTGCCGCCCATATAGGGCGGCAATATTTACCTAAACAATCGCTAGTCTGCGTAAACGCTTACCTGTTTGCGGTCACGTCCCAAGCGCTCAAATTTCACTTTGCCGCTCAACAGAGCGAACAAAGTATCGTCAGAACCGCGCCCAACATTGTTGCCCGGGTGTATTTTAGTCCCCCTCTGACGGACTAAAATATTCCCTGCAAGCACAAACTGGCCGTCTCCTCTTTTTACTCCCAGGCGTTTGCTTTCACTGTCACGTCCGTTTTTAGTGGAACCCATTCCTTTTTTATGAGCGAAGAATTGTAAATCGATAATAAACATCGTCCTCTTCCTTTCGTATTATAATAAATTCAATTGATAATGAACTTAATTCGTTCTCTTGCCTTTGCCATCGACGCATTAATCAGTCTCAGCTGAGGCAAACCGTCCTTTACACGATTTTACAGTTGTCCTTTTTCAGCGGAAGCAACTATAAATTTTATCCGGATTTTGTTATAACCAATGTCCAATGCTCTTAAATGCTCAATCAGCGCTTCTATTATTTTTGAACCGTTTTCATCCGGATTTAAAATTTTAAAGCCTATTTTGTTATCAATTGTCTTTTTTTTTGATTTTAATCCCAGTTGTCGGGTAATGGTATTTATCGTGAGCATGACCGAAGACGAAACGCCGGCGCAAAGTATATCATGCCCGTATCTGCCGGTATTTGCATGGCCTGATATGATAAACCCGAAAAACATACCGTTCCGATAACTTAAAAAATCGGCTTTTATCATTACGTATTGATAGATTCTATCTTAACTTGGCTATACGGTTGGCGGTGTCCCATCTTCCGTTTTTGGCCTTTTTTAGGTTTATAGTTAAACACGGTTATTTTTTTGCCCCTGCCGTTTTTCAGCAGTGTGCCTTTCACGGTTGCCCCAATGACATAAGGCGTTCCAACCAACATATCTTCTTCTTTGCTTATAGTTATAACCTTGTCAAAGATAACCTCGCCTTCATTAGCTTCTAACTTTTCGACGAAAATAATATCGCCTTCCTGAACTTTAAATTGTTTTCCGCCGGTTTCAAAAATTGTGTACATTTTTTCTCCTTTTTAATGTTACAGATCCCCCGAAAGAGGTCGGTAAAGGTCTCGCTATAACAGGGCGTCAGCCAAAAAGGCCAGACTTAAAAAAGCCCCTTATATGCGGCAAATAATAGTTTATCATAATTTTTTCTTTATGTCAAGCGGTTTTTCAGATTTTGCGTTTTTTGGTCCAAAAAAGCTGAAATAAATATAGAATTGCAATCCGGAGATAAATGCCAATAGCGCTATGATTGCCGCTTGAGGCACACCCCAAATTCCTCTTACACTAAAATTGGCCGCCAACAGAGCATCGATAACCGCTAAAATTATACCGTTATGTAAAATTTTTCTTTGTTTATTCATGTTTTTTGCAGCCTGTAAGCCTTTATAGTATTTTTCATAAGTATAGCGCGAGTCATGGGCCCTACCCCTCCCGGAACCGGAGTTATGTAGCTCGACTTTTCAGCCACTGCGGCAAAGTCTACGTCTCCGCATAGCTTTCCCTCATCGTTCTTGTTCATGCCTACGTCTATTACTACCGCGCCGGGTTTTATCATATCGGCGGTAATAATCCCCTTTTTACCTACAGCGGCGATCAAAACGTCCGCCCTTCGGCATATTGCTGCCAAGTCTACAGTTTTGCTGTGGCAAATAGTTACAGTGGCATTTTCATGAAGCAACAGCATGGCCATAGGTTTTCCGACGATATTAGATCTTCCGACTACCACGCATTCCTTACCTGAAACGCTGATATTTTCACTATGCAGCAAATCCATTATACCGCCCGGTGTGCAGGGTAAAAAATTAAAATTTCCGTCTACAATGCGTCCCATATTTTCAAATCTGAATGCGTCCACGTCCTTTAAAGCGCTTATCCGCTCGTTAACGCTCTGAACGTTTATCTGCTTTGGCAGCGGCTGCTGCACTAAAATCCCGTTGATTTTCGGGTCTTCGTTCAATGTTCCAATTAGCTCTAAAAGCTCATCATTAGTAGTGTCTCCGGGCAGCGCATACTCGAACGAGATAATTCCGCAGGCTTCGCAATCCTTTTTCTTGTTGTTTACATATACTCTGCTGGCCGGATCAGAGCCGACGATAACCACCGCCAGGCCGACTTTAAGCTTTTCGGCCTCAATTTCTTGCCTTATTTCAGCCTTTATCCGCGCTGAAACCGCTTTCCCGTCAATAATTTTTGCCATAAAACAATCTCCTTACAATAGATAGGATTTTTGTCGTCAAACAATGCAATTTTGACACGAATATCCATTGATATTTAAGGCGAAATTAACAAAGTTTGGCGAAAATAAACAAGTGATCTGCTCGTCAAGCCGATAGGAGTGAGTTGTGCGGTGTTGCATTAATATTAATTCTGCATTTTACTTTCCTAAAATGCTGTTTGACTTTCTCTCTTCCTGTTCTTTTTTAGCCTTTCTCAGCGCCTTTACCGCCAGTTTCTTTTCTTTTTCAATCTTTATGTCAGTGGGATAGCTTTCAATTTTAGCGATACATTCCGGGTTGTCACGCGCCATTTTATAGTCCGGCATATTTTTAAGTTTTAGTCTGACATAGATAACAAGGGTTGCGGAAGCGATTACTGAAATCAGCGCAACTATCTGTGATATCCTATAGTCGCCGACATAAAGACTGTCCATCCTCAGCCCTTCTATGAACATGCGCCCCAACCCATACCAACCCGCGTATAAAAGAAAGATCTCCCCGTCAAATCGGCGTTTTTTGGAATAAGAATGAAGCAGAACGAATCCAAGCGAACACCAAAACGATTCGTATAAAAAGCAGGGATGAACAAGTATTTGACCGCTTTCCGGTAAAAGAGAGCCGGTCATAACAACATACATATCTTTTTCTATTATACTTCCGGTCATGCCAAAAATTGAGTTTGCCGCTGTAGGTTCGCCGAACGCCTCCTGGTTAAAAAAATTGCCCCATCTCCCGATTGCCTGTCCGATCAAAAATCCCAATCCGGCCAAATCCAAAACAGGAAGTATCCTTATTTTTATTATTTTTGAAAAAACTACCGCCGTAAACGCAGACAATATTATACCCCCGTAAATGGCCAAACCTCCGTCGCGAATGCCAAAAACAGCAGTTCTTAAGGTATACGAATATCCTGAAAATAACACATAATACGCGCGCGCGCCTATTATGCCGGCAATACTGCCGGCGAAGATAACGTCAAACATCTTATCCTGGATAAGGCCAAAGCTTTTAGCTCGCTTAAGGGTATAGGTGACCGCTAAAAACGAACCTAAAGCTATCAGTATGCCATACCAGTATATCTCCGTTCCGAACAGTTTGAACGCAACGCGGTCAATCTCAATTTTATTTGAAAAAAGGTTAGGAAAGCTTATCCAATCGCTCATATCAGATTTCCTCCGGGATCAGCGGCTCTATTATTGATATCACCGAGTTTTCGGCGTCTATCTTATTGAGGGAAAGGGTTATATCCTCAAGCGTTGCCTGAGCGGTAATGTCTATCATGTCATAAATGCTGATGTCACTGAATTGTGCGTCCAACATTCCTGAAGCGACCGCGTCCGCCGAGCCGAACATCATTAAAAACTGCCCGTATATTTTCTTTTTAACGTTTAAAAACTCAATTTCAGGAACTCCATTGTCTTTCGCTTCCAAAATCGCCCTCTTAATTTCATCATACAGTTTTCTTGGTTCGTTTGATTCTCCCTGAATAATGGGAGCGAAAAATCCGCGCCCGTTAAATACTCCGACATCGAACGAATCGTTTATCAAGCCTGATTTATACATTTTATTATAAAACGCGCTAGTCGAGCCAAGCAAAGTTTCAAATAAAATGCTGTATCTTATATAGTTCTCAATATTTTCACGTTTTGTAAAATTGGGGAATTTAAACAATATCATAAACAGCGGTATTGAGCAGGGCATTTTATTAACGGTTTCCTTGTGTTTTACTTCCTGCGGTTCATCAGGCACAATAGCGCAAAGGCCTTTATCCGCGGCTGGTTTAAGCATTTTATCACAAACGGCTAACGCGTTGTCAACATTTATATTGCCCGCTATGCAAAGGCACATGTTATTAAGGTTGTAAAACGTCTCATAACAACGATAAAGCAACTCTTTATTTATTTCCGCAATACTCTCGACCGTACCCGCTATGTCGATTCTAACGGGATTGTTGTGATATAGGGCGTTAAGTCCGTTAAAAAACACACACCACTCCGGGTCGTCGTTATACATTTTTATTTCCTGTGATATGATTCCCTGTTCTTTTTGAACGTTTTCATCGGTGAAATAAGGCTCCTGCACAAATTTTAACAATATCTCAAGGTTTTCCTCCGTCTTTTGTGAGCAGGAGAAAAGATAAGCGGTCTTATCAAAGCTTGTAAAAGCGTTGGCGCTGGCGCCGGTTTTAGAGAACAAGTCAAAAACCGGAGAATCCTCGTTTTCGAACAGCTTATGCTCAAGATAATGCGCAATACCGGCCGGAACGGTCACAAAATTTTTATCCCCCCTTTGTTTGAATGTGGTGTCTACCGAACCGTATTTTGCCCCAAACAAAGCATAAGTCGTCGAGAACCCTTTCATCGGATAAAGGCAGACGGTTAGCCCGCTGTCATGTTTTATTCTGATATATTCCTCGTTTAATCGTGCGCTTTTTATTATTTCTCTTGTCATTGGCTTCTCCTAAATTATTTATCCGCAACATAACTAATTCTCCCTGCGGCAAAGCCGCTCGGTTAGTTTCTCTATGCGATTTAATACTATGCTAATATAACTGCGTTCATGGCCCCCGCATCTTAGGCGGCGGGTGATTTTCAATACTTCTCTGACGCTTGTTAAAACACCGGAAGCGGTTCCGTCGCGGATGTTTGAATGTTATTCCATAATATTTTTCCTGCTTTTTAGGCGCAGGAGTAATAAGATCAGCTTTCTCCTGCCAAAACATACACGGTGTCAAGAACCATATCCTTTGCCGCCGCCATGATGTCTTCTTTCGTAACGCCATCGTATTCTGAAAGCGATTCTTCAGGTGATTTTATATCCCCTCTGTATATCCGACTGATATACCAGTTGGTCATGCTGCCGGGTGAGTCGTTAAATGAATTAACGGTATTGGCTATGGTCAATTTTGCCGTTTCTATGTCCGTATCGGTGAAATCACCGTCAGCAACTGATTTTAGCTGCACTGAAATGGCATTTTTTGCTTTTTTTATGTTTTCGCCGTCTACCCCGCAGTCCACGATCATCACGCACTTATCTCTCGCGAAGCTGGCCCAACAGTAATAACAAAGCGACATTTTCTCGCGCACGTTTGAGAACAGCTTAGACGAGGTCATTCCTCCAAAAATCATAGTCATAAGGGTAATTGCCGGATAGTTGCGATTCTTTGTTTTATAGCCCAAAACCATTTTGCTTTGAGATACCGGCATTTTTTCTTCTTTTTCCATAACTTTACGGCTTATAGGGCTTGGAACGCTTATACATTTTTCTATATCTCCGCGTTCAATATTTGAGAACGCGCGCTTAAGTTTTTCGCCTATGGAATTAAAATCATTGCAGCCTATGGCAAAAATCTCTATAGGTGCGCTTTTAATAAGGCTAAAATAAGCTTCCGCCGCTCCTTTTGGCGTTATTTCCCTTGCGGCGTCAGATTTGCCTTGCGGGTTAAGCGAAGCCGGCTCCCCTTTACAAAGCGCCTCGTATAAACGTTTTCGGGAATAAACCCGTTTGTCGTTGAGTTCGGCTTCAATTGTTTCCGCCAAAGCCTTTTTTTCTTCACTAAGAGGGTCTTTAGTGAACGCGCCTTCCTCCATAACCGGACTGAAGACACAGTCCAACAGTATTTCGGTGACCTCGTCGGTAACGTTTTCCTGCTCGAAGGCGTATTTATTATCTATCGATACGGCAAAAATTTCAAGCTGTTGGCTATCGCCCATGCTGCTGATATTAAAGCCCACCTTCGCCGAATAAAGCGAAGCTTTTTTTTCATTTAAAAGCTTTCGGTCGGGATAATCTGAGTTTGAACCGGAGAGTAGCCTGGGTATCAGAGCATTAACGGATGCCTTATCAGAAAGCGTGGTAAAAAAATTTATCGAAATTCGGTTGATTTTATATCTGTGGTCGGTGATATGGCTAAAATAAATGCCTTCCCCGATTTTTTCACGGTTTATTATGTTGTTCATTAAAAATTCCTTGATAATATATTTAGGTTTTTTAAAGAGATCCTATAACTCTTTCTTAAAAGCTATAAATTATATTATAACATATTTTTATCAATATTTCCATAATTTTATAAAATATATTTAAGGCAATACCGCACAGCTCTGGCGTGCAAAGCACGCAGCCGGATTTTTCGCAAAACTAGGCAAATTTGCCGCGAATAACCGTTGATATTTAATGCACACTAACGAAGTTTGGTGAGAAACACGCAGGTGATTTATGCGTCAAGCCGTTAAACTAAGCGCTGTGTGGTATTGCCTTAATATAACCGTGTTCAGGGTCCCCTCCTCCTAGGGGTAATGCTGCGTATAGTAAGTTAACTTTGAAAATAGCAATAATGCGTTTTGATTTTGAGTTATAGTAGTTTGACTAATAGTAAATAAAAAGCCAAACTGAGATAGACTTCATAAGTCAAGAAATTTTAGCGTAAAAAAAAGACCCCGCAAAAGGGTCCCTAGGTAAAATAAACGCGTATTGTGT
>JAISVH010000124.1 GCA_031271685.1 Eubacterium sp.
ATGCGTTATAACGGCGTTCAAGCTGACTAATGATTTTAACCAGCGTTTCATTGTCTATGCCGCTGGCCTCACTAAGCTTTTCGGAGGATATCGGATCGCCGTGCGCAAAAAGTATTGCCTCAACAACAGCCGGCCCGTCATATATTTTCATTGCTTTTCCTCCCCGCTATCTTAAGATATTTGTTATCGCTCGAAAAGCTGATTCTCCCGAGCTTAGACAACTCGAGGAGAGATAAGAAAATAGCGACCTGCTCTGAGCGGGTTTGATCCGTATATAGGTCGTCAACCCTTATTTGCCCGCCGAACCGAATTTTTCTCAGAACATATAAAACCTTAGTGAAGACCGCCACATAGCTTTTTGGTACAAACGGTTCAGGGACTCCTGCACTAAGCTTTGCTAGCTTGTCCTTATCGATGATAAACGACAAGGCTGAATATAGATCATATGGATCATGTGAAATATTGTATTCAGTATCCGTTGGGATATCCTGAGGCTTCCTTATAAATATGTCGGCTCCAACGTATTTAGAATGCAATCTCAGCGCCGCCTGCTTGCAAAGCGCGTATTCAACAAGCAGGCCCTCAAGTTCTTTTTTTATTTTATCGATTTCGTGTTTTGGAAGCAAGCTAGCGCTCTTAATATAGATAAGTCGCGCCGCCATTTCTAAAAACTCACCTGCGATTTCCATATCCGCATCAAGCATTTCGTCAAGATATGCCAAAAACTGCTCTAACAAAACAGAAATCTCAATATCCAGGATATCAAGCTTATGCTTTGCGATAAGCGCAAGCATTAAGTCAAGCGGTCCCTCAAACACTTCGGTTTTAAAATTCAGCGTCTTCATTATTCATATCTGCGGATGGCCTATAAATCCGGATAAAAAGTCAAGTCCGCTATAGATTCCGTTACTCATAAAACTTATTGCCGGCAACAGGACATTAGTAAACAATATAATCGCAAAAAGAGCCATCCTGATAAACCCTTCATATCTTGCGACAAAAGCGGCCTGCCTGTTATTCAAAAAAGCGAATAAAATTTTTGATCCGTCCAACGGGGGTACGGGAATAAGGTTAAACACCGCAAGATAAATGTTTATTCTGACCGCATAATCTAAAGCGAAGCAAACATAAAGGGCGGACATACTAATGTTATCAACATTGCTGTAATATATAATTTTAAAAATAATAAGCAAAAGATAAGAAATGAGTATATTTGAAACCGGCCCCGCCGCCGCGGTAATAGCCATCCCTCCCTTCATGCTTATCTTTTTGTTAAAACGCATTGGGTTTACTTCAACTGGCCTAGCGTATCCGAAGGGGAATAAAAGCATAATCATTACGCCCATAAAATCTATATGCGCGAATGGATTTAGGGTTACTCGCCCCTGCCGCTCCGCCGTATCGTCACCCAACCACTTTGCCGTTAAGGCGTGGGCGCACTCATGAATAGGAAACACCATGAAAATAATAAGGAACATAACGAAGAAACTTATTATTACTTCAATAATCGGAGTTCCGTATGGATCCCCGAAATATGATATAAGCTTTAATAGCGGTCCTCTTAAATCTCTAACCATACATTTGCTTCCTTTTCATTTAAATAATAGTATTGCCATTTTTTACTATTATAACACAAACGCGCGAGAAGCGCAAGCGTAATACTAATCTCAAATAAAATAGTTATTACTCCTGCATTAAACAGCAGACATTTTTACTTGTCTATTTTCCGTTATACCGCGTTAATTTCCCCTCAAACATCAACGGATATTATCGCCGACATTGCCTTGCCTGACGAAAAATATCATTAGTAAAAATTTGACTGCTTTTTAGTGCAGGAGTAATACAAAAAATCTGTGCAAAAATCATGCGGAAAAATTTTTATTGATTTTATGGTTGCCGGCTTGGCAATTATTTATCTAAAGCAGCCACCGCACCGCTAGCGTACTGAAAACTGCCGCCGCTAAATCGCCCGACAAAGCCGCAGGCAAGGCATGACGCGTTTTTTTAACCTTAGTCGCCGCAAAATATACCGCTATCGTATAAAACGTTGTCTCGCTGCTGCCGAGAATAACGCTTGAAACACGTCCGGCAAAGCTGTCTGCTCCCACAGAGTTTAAAATGTTCTCAAATAGGGCAATAGCTCCGCTGCCTGAAAACGGACGAAGCATCACAAGCGGTATAACTTCCGCCGGGAATCCGGCCCCATCGGCGACCGGCTTTAAGAGTGCACTTAAAAATTCCATCCCGCCTGAGCTTCTAAACATCCCCACCGCCAAAATTAAAGCGAAAAGTGACGGGAATATATCCAGAACGGTTTTAAGCCCGTCCTTGACTCCTTCGATAAATTCGGCAAACACATCAATTTTTTTGATCAACCCATATATCAATACAAAAACAAAAATTCCCGGCACGGCAAAATTTGATATGCTCATATTCTTCTCCTTGTACATTTTTGCAGTATCTTTGCCAAAACTATAGCGACCGTTGCCGTTGCGGCCGAAGCTAGCCAAACCGGCATAAGTATCTCCATCGGATCAGTCGATCCGTTTTTTAGCCTTAAAGCGGCGACGGTGGCTGGTATTATTTGCAGGCTGGCGGTATTTAAAATAACAAACAATATCATATTATCAGTGGCTGTTTCGCCGCTTCGCTCCTCTTTTTCAAGTTCCTGCATGGCCGCAATTCCGAAAGGGGTCGAAGCATTTCCTAACCCCAAAAGATTGGCTGTAATATTAAGAACTATGTATCCCATTGCTGTGCCTTTGGAATTCAACCCCTTAAAAAGTTTTGAAAGCAGCGGAGTGAACGCCCTTGCCAACGCTTCGATCAAGCCCGCCTTTCGCGCGATTCTCATTATCGCGCTCCAAAGGCAGACGATTCCGGCCAAAGTCAGACAGAGGGTAATAGCGTTGCCGCCTTCGCTTACCGCCGTCTCAGAAAGCGAGTCCATTTTTCCGCTCAAAGCGGCGAAGATAATGGATAAAACAATAAGTCCCGAAAAAAACCATTTCATCATAGGAGAAATACTCCAAAATTAACATTTTATTTACAATTTATTATTATTATTATTATATAATAAATTTTAACGAAGTTTATACCAATCAAAACAAATAATTATGGGGGGGCTTTAACTATGTGGGATTTAAGCATAATTGATCTTGATGAGGCGTTAAACCGGGTAATGGGTCGAAAAGACATGTATGTCAGGTGGCTGGATAAGTTTTTTTTACCTGAAACCATTGCCGAACTTGAAGACGTGTTCAAAAAACGCGATATTAAAGCGGCAAACGCTGTGTTGCACAAGCTGAAAGGCACTGCGGCGAACCTGGCGGTAACATCTGTTACGGAGCAGACGGCACGTCTTTACGAAAGAGTAAAATCAGGCGAAACGGACTTCGTAAGCATGGAGGAGGACTATAATGCTATCATAGGAGCTTTCCACAAGGCTTCAAATATGTATCTTTCAAATAGGAGCTATATCAGCGAATACTGATACAAATAAAACGACTGTGCTTTATTGATTTATATAAAATAGACTTCTTGCGAAATTACTTTGCTCTGTTCTGTCGGCAAAATTTACGTCATACGGCTTAATTTTTGCTTAAATATCAACGGATATTTGCAGTCCGGCGAAAATTTTGCTCACCAATCCATCGCATTTTAATTACGCAAGCAGTCTAGTAAATTATAAAAAAATATCAAAATCAATACTGTTTAATATAACATGGAATTGAACATGTTTACGTTCGCCGCTGAAAGCGGCGAACTGCGGCAAAGCCGCAGATGTTTTGAATTTAATTAAGGCAATACCGCACAGCCCTGGCGTGCGGTATTGCCTTAATTTTTATGACCTATTAAATAATATTTTACAAAATTTTTAAAAATAATACTTGAAAAAGATGCGCCGATATGTTATAATGTTTGCAACACTAATAGTTAATGTTACTATTTTATTTATAAATAAAAGGAGCAAGACTTATGAAAAATTTAAAAAAGCTTTCATCTCTGTTATTATCTATAGCGTTTCTTATCGGCAGCTTTGGGGCAGCAACCGCAGATTTTCCTGAGCTGTCCGAATCGCGCATAAATCAGGACATGCTCGAAACCTCAGCAGGACTTCCTGATCAAGATACGGATCTGACTGGGTATGAAGATTCTGATAATGAGATAAGCACTAATAAATACATAGAAAATACAGGCGACGATGTATTCAGTTATACGCTGTCTAGTATCGATTCCGAAAGCTTCTTAGGTTGGACAGTTAATAACGGCGGAAAGGTTACCGCCGACCAGGGCTGGACGAACAGCGACGGCGAAACGAAAGCTAAAATAGAGCTTTCTGGCAAAGAGGGTGCCATTGAAGCTTTCTCGACTGTTTCCGTTACCAATTCGG
>JAISVH010000131.1 GCA_031271685.1 Eubacterium sp.
CCGCCAAACTTGTAAAAATTCTTAGAGATCGCGGATTTTGGGCGGAATGCGATCTGGTCGGACGAGAGCTTCGTCCGCAGCTTAGATATGCGGATAAAATAGGGGCACGCTTTAATATGGTATTGGGAGGCGATGAGATGGAAAGCGGCTGTGCTATAATTAAAGACATGAGAAATAAAGATAAGTTATATGAAGTCAGTTTAAATGAAAATTTTGGTGAAAATGCTGAAAGAATTTTGAAATAAAAAAAGGAACGAAAATTATGGCGGAACTAATGACCGGAATGAAAAGAACGCATTATTGTGGGTTGAGCCCGGTAACTCCGGGGGATGAAGCAATGATTGGCGAAGAGATAATAGTGGGAGGGTTTGTTCAGCGTGTGCGGGACAAGGGGAGCCTTATTTTTATTGACATGCGTGATATTACAGGTGTAATTCAAATTGTTTTTGACGATACCACCGAAAAAGCGGTGTTTGAAAAGGCAAGAAAGATTAAAAGCGAATATGTGGTTTTGGCAAGAGGGGTTCTTCGTGAGCGAGAAAGCAAAAATACTGAGATCGCAACCGGCGGAGTTGAAATTTTAGTTGATGAGCTACGCATACTTTCTGAAGCGGCGGGGTTGCCATTTGAAATTAAAGACGAAACCAAGGTAAATGAAGAGTTAAGGCTGAAGTATCGGTATCTTGACCTTCGGCGCGGAAGCCTTCAGCAAAATTTGGTGCTTCGTCACAAACTGTCAAAATCGGCGCGCGATTATTTTTATCAACACGGATTTATTGAGATTGAAACCCCGATGCTGATAAAATCAACACCTGAGGGGGCCAGAGATTATCTTGTCCCTTCGCGTATACATGACGGCAAGTTTTACGCGCTTCCGCAATCTCCTCAAATATACAAGCAGTTGCTAATGATATCCGGATTTGACCGTTATATACAGCTTGCGAGATGCTTTCGCGACGAGGATTTGCGCGCCGACCGACAGCCAGAATTCACACAGATAGACGTTGAGATGTCTTTTGTCGATGTGGATGATATACTTTCAATTATTGAGGGATTCGTTAGGCATATAACCAAAGAAATTAAAAATGTTGATTTAAACATGCCTTTACCGCGACTGACCTATAATGAGGCGATGGAGCGTTTTGGGACAGACAAGCCTGATATCCGATTCGGAATGGAGATTACTGATATTTCTGATTTAGTAAAAAACAGCGATTTTTCGGTGTTCTCTAATGCTGTTGCGGAAGGTGGGAGCGTTAGGGGGATCGTTGCCAAACGTGCGGCAGGGGCCATAACGCGAAAGGAGATAGATAAGCAGATCGAGTTTGTCAAGGGAATCGGTGCGGGCGGACTTGCTTATATTCGATGGACTGACGACAGCTCGGAGCCATCCTGTTCTTTTGGCAAATTTATGTCTGGTGGAGAGCTGCTTGCTGTATGTGAGAAGTTAGGATTGCAAAAAGGCGGGGTAGCCTTTATCTGTGCCGATAAAAACAAGGTGACCCTTGCTGCTTTAGGAGCGCTTCGCCTTAGGCTTGGAAAGCAACTTGGACTTATCGGAGATGGATATAGTTATCTTTGGATAACCGAAATGCCTTTTTTTGAATATAACGAAGAGACCGGCAAATGGGACGCAATGCATCATCCGTTTACTATGCCGCTTGACGAGTGTATTGAATATTTAGAAATTGAACCGGAGAAGGTGTATGCAAAGGCTTATGATTTAGTATTGAACGGTGTTGAGCTTTGCAGCGGATCAATAAGAATCACTGACGCTGAGCTACAGCAGAGGATGTTTGCTGCGTTGGGGATGTCTGAAGAAGAGATAAATCAAAAATTTGGATTTTTGGTGGACGCTTATAAATATGCCGCTCCTCCGCACGGAGGGGTGGGAATAGGGCTTGATCGTTTGGCAATGGTTTTATGCGGTGCTGAAAGCCTGCGCGATGTTACCGCTTTCCCAAAAATTAAGGATGCTAGCGAGCTTATGTCCGGCTGCCCTGGAGTAGCTGACCCGGAACAGCTTAAGGAGCTGAAAATATCGTTAGAAAACAAGTAACAACAAAGTGATAGTTTCGTGATGATTGATATGCCAGCGTTCATGTCCCCGACTTTTAGGCGGCGGGTTCTATGCTAACTATTAGTTAATTAACTATACGTCCGCGGCAGGCGTTTTTGTGGGATTCATTTCCAAAAAAATGCAATTTACTGTAGATGCGGAATACGCCATAAGATTAGCGTCCGCGATGGAGAGAACCTGAAACGAATAGAATAAAGGCGAAAATATGTTGTTTGATGAAGAAATGATGCTGCTTGCTCTTGCCGAGGCGCAAAAAGCCTATGATATAGGCGAAATTCCCGTTGGGGCGGTAATAGTTGACGATGAGGAAAAAATTATTTCCAAAGGATATAATCGTCGCGAGCGCGACAACTCGCCTGTCGCCCACGCTGAAATTATAGCCATAGAAAAAGCCGCATATTTTAAAAAAAACTGGCGTCTTAACGATTGCACACTCTATGTAACGCTAGAGCCATGTCCAATGTGCGCGGGGGCAATATCTAACGCGCGAATAAAAAGGGTGGTTTATGGGGCATTTGACGAAAAAGGCGGAGCTCTTTCTTCGCTTTTTAATTTATATGAGCTACCGCTTAATCACGCGCCGATGGTGAGAAGCAGGGTGTTAGAGCGAGAATGCGGCGAAATTTTGAGCAAATTTTTTAAGAATTTAAGGAGCTGAACGGAAAAGTTGGACAGATATAAAAGACTGGCATCAAACACTGTGATACTGGCTTTGGGCCAGATGGGATCTAAGCTTTTGGTATACATAATGATGCGCTTTTATACCGGCAGGCTTGGGGCTGAAGGATATGGAGCTGTTGGAAACATCGTTGACGCTTCCACACTTCTTATTGCCGTGGTTACACTGGCTATCGGTGAATCGATAATCCGTTTCGGATTGGATAAAAACTGCGACAAGTCAGATGTGTTCTCGATAGGGATGAAAACAACCCTTTGCGGGCTGATTATTTTTATGCCGTTTGTTCCGTTTATCGGAAAGATTGGATTTTTGTCGGAATTCTCGCTTTTAATATATCTTTATGTTTTTACCGGCTCAATTAAAAGTTCTTGTGCTTTGTTTGTCCGTTCTATAGGAAAGATTAGGCTTTACGCAATTGACGGTTTATTGACAACGACTGTTAATATAGCATTAAATCTTGTTTTTTTGGCCGTATTTGATATGGGAGTTATAGGTTATGTATTGTCGGTAGTGTTGGCGGATATAGCGTCTATTATTTTTTTAACGCTTTCAGTGGGACTTACCGGATACTTTAAACTTTTCGGAGTCAGCCGGCAAATGCGGAATTCAATGTTTCGTTATTGTGTGCCGCTTATTCCGGCCACTATTATGTGGTGGATAACAAATGTTTCAGACAGTTTTTTTATATCAGGAATGTTGGGTCAGTCGGCGACCGGAATTTATAAGGCGGCATATAAATTCCCTAACATTATTATGCTAGCTTCGGGGGTTTTTTCTCAGGCATGGAATATGTCGGCGATAACTGAAAAAAACTCTAAGACCATAGCAAAATTTTATAATGACGTTTTTAATTTGTTTCAAACGGCAGTTTATGTATTGTCTGCGGCAATGCTGCTGATGATTCGGCCGGTTTTGACTTTTATGGCGGTGGGAGAGGGCTTTACGGGAGAGGCCTTTCGGCATTCTCCTATGCTTTTGCTTGCCGTAGTGTTCACGTGTTTTTCAACATTTATGGGCAGTATATATGTCGCTTTGAAAAAGTCGGTTCGCTCTATGGTCACAGCATCTATTGGAGCGGGTCTGAATATCTTGCTTAACTGGATTCTTATACCTATCATGGGGATAGACGGGGCGGCGCTGGGCACACTTGTCAGCTATATCGTTATCTTTTTTGCCCGTGTTTTCGACACTAAAAAATTTTTGACTATGGATCTGTTTCCGCTTAAAATGGCGGTAAATATCGCCTTGCTGACCGGCATGGGGCTTATCGTAATGTTCTTAAAGAATAATATTGTTTATTATACGGTGCTATCCGTTCTTTTCGCTCTTATAATATTGTTGAACTACCGTATTAGTATATCAGCATTTAATTTTGCGCTTAAATATATGCGCGGAAAAAATACAAGCGCTAAAGCTTAATTATTGCTTCGCAATTTTTTACAAGATTTAGCAGCGCTGCGCCCTGTTTTTGATATTCTCTTTCAAGTGAAGCGGTTGTTATCTCTATAACTTGGCTTTTGCCTTTTTCTAAGGCGCAACTTATAGCTTTTCCTTCATAAATATCAGTGTATGCCGATGCGGCTCGAAAACCGATTTCGTTATCAAGGCCGAAAATATCCGGTGGATTGGCGGGATTGGTTTTATGTATCAGCCGAAAAACACGGTATATTGACAACAAAAGCATATTTGATATATTCTGTGTTAGTTTTTGGTTTTTTACGCGTGACATCAGTGAAAAAACAACGTCTATCCCACCAACGATAAGCTTTTTTGAAAGAGCTATGGAAAGAGAGCCCGCCTCGCGCACTGACTGCTTTGTATCGGGCGAAGACTCTGTATCCATATCGAAGATTAAACTGCCATTTCTTGAAGCGGAGCGTCCCAGCAGAAAATCAGCCGATACGTTATAATAATCCGAAGCACGTATCAAAAAGTCTAGTCCGCATTCGCGCTTGCCTTTTTCGTAATGCGAAAGCAGCGCTTGGGCAACGCCCAAATCTTTTGACACCTGTTTTTGGCTGAGCTTTTTTTCTTTGCGCAAAAGAGACATCATTCGCGGAAAATCGTTGTTCATAACACTATTACCCCATAATTTTTACTATACTCCATAATATAAATTATATACTATGCATATCTGAAAGTAAATAGAAAGAAACAAAAAACATGATTAATTATACTATTTATTTTATACGCCATGGAATAACTGAGGGAAATTTAAATGGACAGTATATTGGCAAAACCGATTTGTCGCTTTGCGACGAAGGTTATGCGGCAATTGCCGGATATAAAGATAGCGACTTTTATCCGAATGTCGGGCGTATCTACTCAAGTCCGCTAAAACGCTGCGTTGAAACCGCAGGAATAATTTATCCCGGCAGGCATGTAGAAATAACAGAAGGGTTGTCTGAATGTGATTTTGGTGATTATGAGGGTAAAATGCCGGAAGAGATAGAAGAAGATCCCGCCTATATCAAGTGGCTCAAAGGCGGTTATGACGCCTGTCCGCCGGGCGGAGAGAGTTATGGGGAGTTCGCGGTAAGGTGCATTAATGCGCTAGATGCAATTTTTAAAGATATGATGTCTGAAAAAATTACGACCGCCGCCGTGATCACCCACAGCGGCGTTATAATGAATCTATTATCCGGTTATGGACTGCCAAAAGGCAAGCCGCTGGAATTTGCCCTTTCGCAGGGGGAAGGCTTTGAAATCAGAATGTCAACCTTTTTGTGGGGACGCGGACAGGCGTTTGAGATAATTGGGAAGATATTTTAGCCTTTTATGTGTTGGGCGGTTGCTAAATATTAATTCGCGAATATCCTTTGAAATTTAATGAAAAATTAACGAAGTTTGGCGAGAAATACGCAAGTGATTTGTGCGCCAACCCATTAAGCGTGAGTTGTGAAGTGTTGCTTTAAATATAGCAAATTGCTTTTTTATGGAAATTAATCCAACCGAAGTGCAAAAAATTTAAACCACGTAGGGTTTAAATTTTTATCAAAAATATGGCCTTTTTGAAAAGGGTTTGAAAATATAAAAATTAGGATTTAAAGAAAACAAATGAAAAAAATCTACTGGAGTAAAAAGACGAAAGAAATAATTGAAAGCTTTGGCTTCAGGCCAAGACTTTTGCTTCACAGTTGCTGCGCACCGTGCGGAAGCTATGTCATAACCTATTTAATGGAATTTTGTGATATAGCCGTAATTTATTATAACCCAAACATCCACCCGGCAGAAGAGTATCAAAGAAGATATTCAGAACAAAAAAGATTGCTTAAAATACTTAAAATAAAATATATTGATTCGCAATATTGTCCCGGAGTTTTTGACGAGGAGATAAAAGGTTTTGAAACCTATCCCGAGGGCGGGGAGCGTTGCTTAAAGTGTTTCAACCTTAGACTGTCGGCTACCGCTGAAGCGGCAAAGAGGGAAGGATTTGATCTGTTCGGAACGACATTGACGGTCAGTCCGCATAAAAATGCGGATGTTATAAATGCGTTGCTGATGGAAATCGGGGAGAAAACCGGGATATCCCCGCTTTTGGCGGACTTTAAGAAAAACGGAGGTTATGCAAAGTCGATAGAGCTATCGGGCAAATATGGCCTGTATCGGCAGAATTATTGCGGCTGCAGGTTTAGTTATTGAGGTAAAAGCAGTAAATATATTTTTTTGACACACATTCCGATTCCCTAACATTTAGGGCAACACTGCACAACTCACGCTTAACGGCTTGACGCGCAAATCACTTGCGTATTTCTAGCTAAACTTCATTAATTTTGCTTTAAATACCAATGGATATTCGTGGCAAAATTGACTAGTTTTATGAAAAATCCGACTGCGTGCTTTGCGCTCCAGAGCTGTTGGTATTGCCTTAATTTTTTGAGGGTTTTAAGTTGATTTCGCTTAAGTTTCAGATAAATAAAAAACCCGCCTAATTACAACAATTAAGCGGTATTTTGGTGGTGAGTCACCCGGGAATCGAACCCGGGACACCCTGCTTAAAAGGCAGGTGCTCTGCCGCCTGAGCTAGTGACTCGTTGTTATAGTTAAAATGAATAAAGTAAAGAAAAATAAATTAATTTGATGTTTTCTTAGTTAAATATAACATTACGATTATACCAAAAAAATAAAGGCTTGTCAAGGATTTTTTCAAATTTTCTTCAGAATATCGCGTTTAATATATTCAATGGTTTTATCCATTCCATGTTTTTTTAGGGTCAAAAGCATTTTTTCGATCAGATCAAGCGTTTCAAGACTAGCTATGCAATATTCTTTTGTGCGGATAAAATACTCATATGCGCTAGCATCGCTGTATTTTTCCCTTTGATAGACCATGCAGGCAGAAACGCGGTCACAGAACAGTTCGGCCAGATATTTCGCCGGCATTTTTACGCCGGACATCTTTTTTTGTCCACCGTCCGCCGAATAGTCAATCCAATATTCGGTGTGGTGCGGATTACGTCCCTTGTGATGCAGCCAAGCAAGACTATGCCCGTTGTCGCGGCGCTCGGCGTTGTTGGGGCTGTAGTCTCCATTATAGTACTTAACGCCGACGAAAAACTCTGTCGGCGAATATTTTGACAAATCATGGAACAAGCCCTGTCGATAAAGCCCAAGCTTGAAGCAGAGCTGCTTGACTATTTTACGGTGAAGATTAACCGTTTTTAGATGTTTAAAAAAATTTGACACGGCGCCCCTCATTTATTACCCATACGCCAAATACTCGACAATTATTACGCGTCTTTTTGCCGCCAAACCGCTTTAATTTTTCCTTAAATATCAATGGATATAGTCGTTTAACTTATAAATTTAGTAAATTTAAGTTAACCGATTATATTCGCGTCAAAATTGCACTGTTTGACGACAAAAATCCTACGTGATATTTTGTCTGCTGTTTGCTGCAGGGTAATATTAATCATTAACTACTTTAAATATAAGCACTTTTAGGGCACCGCGGCCGGTATTGTATAGAGCGTGTTCACCGAACGGCTTGTTAAGTATGGTGTCTCCCGGCTCAACTTCGGTATCTTGCCCGTCTATTCGGGCAAGACCGGTGCCCTCGAGTATTATATACACCTCTTCGTCGTTTTTATGGGTATGCAGTCCAATAGACGAACCCGGAGGCATTTCGGTGTAATTTATGAATTTTAGCGGACTGTCAAGCTCGCCGGGACCGAATATTGTTCGGCCGTTTAATAATCCTTCGCCGCTGTGGCTAGACTTTGCAAACGGGGTTATCTTTAAAAAGTTTTTGATCGGCATAATTCTCCAATATATACGTGGGTTTAATTTTTTATGTATAATCGCGTTAATGCTAGCAGCGGGTGATTTTACCCCCGCTGACGCTTTTTAAAACACCGGGAGCGGCTCCGTCGCATATTATTGGTAAAAGCCATATTTTTTTGCGAAAACAAGAGGTTTATCCCTATCAGATACACGCGGATTAAGGCTGAGAGACATAACACTTTTGAGATGTAAAAAAAAGCAACTTAAAGGGATGGACTTTGTCATATTTTTATATAGTATAACACAATATTTGTCAAAACGCAACAATTTAAAATAAAATCATGCACAAAAATTTGTAAATTTTTTTATCAAAAATTTTAATAAAATGCTATTTACTTTTTGGTAAAAAAGTGCTAGAATATAACTACAATGTATGTTGTGGCAATAACAGTACATATTTAAGGGATAATATTTTTGGTAATAATCGCGAGGAGACAGAATTCTTCCTTCTGTTTTGTCGTGCCATTATTGCCTTTGCGTTTTGAAAATATATTTATTTTAAAACGAAAAGAACTAAAAATAGTTGTCCCGTCAAAATTTAATTTGAAAGGGAGTGAAGCCGGACGATTGTTTTGCGCGAGCGCAAGATTTTGCGCACGGGCGCCGAATTTTCTTGCGCGAAGGCGCGAAAAACAGTCTGCTCGGAAACAATGTTTGAAGGTTATAAGGTTTCTTAAAGGAGATTGTTATGTAGTATAAGCAGTATAAACTATACCCCGATTATCCAGACAACAAGGGCATACGCTTCTCAATCAGGCAACTGATTTATGATTAAGAAGAATTGTAATTTGCCGAGAATGCCAAAATAATCATAAAGAGTCTACGATTGCCCTAAGTGCACTATATGCTTGGAGAAACATATAAGCATATTACCGGGAGAAAGCGAAAACCGCTTGATAAACTCCACTAAGCGCTTCTTCAAAGGTGACGGCAAGGATTGAGCGGTATTTTTAAAAAGCGTGTTTATTACACAACCAATGGCACACGTGAAAAAAATACATAGTTTTTTATTTGTTATGCAACGATAAAAATGGCAGTCACCTGTTTGAATTTAATCGCAGAAACCTTTACTTTAACTTGAGACATTATTTGCACCCTATATTTATTTATTCCTTTTAGGACGGAATTAATTTTTTGCGCTGACGGCGCACACAGGAAGAGCGTGATTTATGGCGGGACCACCCCGAAGGCCGACAACCGAAGCAGAGGTTTTGCCACAAGCAGCGCCATGACCTTAAGAATGTTTTTATTTAGCGTTTGGCCTTTAGGCCAAATAAAACAAAACGTCATTCAAATTTTTTTACTTGGAGGTAAAAAAGGAAAAATGAGTAAATCTTTAAGAAAAGTCATAAGCTCTCTAACAGCGTTAGCGATGGGGCTGAATTTTTTATTAGTTCAGATTCCCACAGCTTCGGCGGAGTATACGCTGCTTGGAAAAAGCCTTAAATCCACTTGGAAATTAAACTCAGGGGAAGAAGATGCATCGGATCTTTCTGCTAAATCGGAGTTAGCTTTTAGCTCGTCTTCAGACATATATTCAGTAACTATGAAGAATACTGAATCTGACGGCGGGAGTGATGCCAGTATTTCCGTCACACTTAGCGAAAATGAAGACGATAGCGTTTTTGTCCTGACTGGCGGAGGAGAAACGGTAGAAGTTAGTAAGGATAACGGCGTAGCAACCTACAGTGTGGGAGTCAAAAACACAGACCTTACGCCGTTGACCAAATACTATTCAGCTAACCTCGTTATCAAAGATAAAAATGGGTCAGATGCACATACCGTGGCATTGGTGTACGGCAACCCGTTGGCTTATAGCGGAGAAATCGCCACCGAAGCAGGCACCGGCTCAGTGACGCTCAGTGCGCCCGGCAAGCCGGTCAGCATCAATGTAACAAACTCAACCGCAATAGAACAAAAAATCAAAGTCACGGTTGACGAAGGAACTAATAAAACAGGCATATCAGCTGACGGTACAAACGTTAGCGAAAGTATCTCGGGATTATTTAAAATAACCTCAGATTCAGACGAGGTTTTATCTGAAGACACTTTGACGGTATCCTCAGACGGATCGTCATTTAAGGTCTCGCTTGACGGCTCGAAGGTTGGCAAAAATGGAACTTATCTCGGCACTATCAATGTAGATTCAGAAAACGACGCATATGACTTTAGCTTTACGGTTAAAGCCGTTGTAGAATATAGAGCTATGGATATCGCAGGCCTGGCAAACAACTTGACGGCTTTTCTGCCCGCGTCAGGCAACCGCACGCAGTTTAACTACGGAGGAAACAACACCGAAAAACTGTATGGCTTTGACGGCTATGTGCCTTTAGCCAACGGGTTCAGCGTTTACGGCGATTTTACTTCAGGCACGGTTTATGACAACTGGATAAGCGTAGACGCTAACAGCGACGGAACCAATATGCCTAATATTAATACACAAGGCGGAGGAAACGCAAACCGCAGAAATATTAAGATAGACGGCTTATTAGACGGTGATCAAATAGTCGTCGTCGGCGGGAGCGGGAGTGTAACTCACTCTTTAGGCACGACTGCCGGAGGAGAAGAACTTGTAACCAAAGCCAACGGAGGGTTGGGAACAACCGGAGCGACTAAGGCATTGGTTACATATAACGTTAATCAAAATGCGGATTCGGTTTATTTTACGACAGCCGGTTCCGTAAGAATATATGAAGTTTATGTGCTTAGCGGCACAGTATACACAGACAATAAAGGGAACTTAACTTCAATAACACAATTTACAAAGGATATCGGCGCGGCAAAAGCGGTCACGTCACAGAAAATAGCCGACACAAGCGGCACGACTGGGGTAATCGCAGCCGGCGTTACCAAAACGGGGAACGGCCAGTTTACGTTTAACAGCGCCGAAGACGCCAGGGGCCTTATCGACCTTACCGGCGTGCTTACCCATTCGGGCAACACTAAAACACGCGTTATCTACTCGGTATCAAGCGCAGGAGATACCGGAGCGACATTTACAGGTTGGTCGCGCACCGCTGGAGGCGGAACGTTAACAGAAAAAGGGGAGATTAACCCCAACGCGTTTTTAGTTACCAGCGCGGGCACGGCGACCATTAAGGGCACCGTGGTCAACAGCGGAACAAATTACGCAAACTATTCAGAAGAATTTGATATAACAATACTGGCGGCGACGGTCCCTGAAGCCGATGTAAAGGTTACCGCCGACCAGGGCTGGACGAACAGCGACGGCGAAACGAAAGCTAAAATAGAGCTTTCTGGCAAAGAGGGTGCCATTGAAGCTTTCTCGACTGTTTCCGTTACCAATTCGG
>JAISVH010000025.1 GCA_031271685.1 Eubacterium sp.
TCTATTAATCCCCATTGCCTATCGCTCAAATCCGTTGAATATCCCATTCCTTCACTCCCTCTTCTTCTTATAGTGGAAGTTTTGGACCGTTTTATTGCTTTCTGAACACAGATTCTTAGTGCGGTTCTCCTAAATACATTCTATCTTTTTCAATGTCAGTCCCACCCTCAAGTATAGTTCCGTCATACGCTAAATACAGAACAAGGTCATACTTCTTATTTTTAAGCATGCTATAAATTCTTTGGTTTTCTCTATATGCAAGATAGAGGTAATCAACATTTTTTACCGCAGTTGCAAGGTATGTCACGAATGGATATGCAAAAGAATCTGACAATAGCAAGACTTTTTTATCTTCTTTTATAGCTAAGTTTACATACTGTTTGATTAAGCCGCTCCCTACGACGTTCAGATTTTCGTAACTGAAACTGGTTTTGTTTCTATCCTTTGCCGCAGGGGCAAAGACATCTAAAAAGCTGCCGAATGCCAGTGTTTTTCCCTCATCTTGGTGGCTTCCATCCAGAAATTTATTAGATATGACGAAATTAGTATCGAATTTTGGAATTAAGACGGTTATATCCTCCTTGATCCTGCCTACTCGATTTGACGCATAGCCAATAAAGGCTTCATTCAATGTAATATGCTCGTACTCTTGTGGGTTCCATGTTCTTTTGTCCAGTTGAAAACTGTAATCCCGGTTCATGATGGCGCCTACCTTTCCAAATGCCCACAACGCGCCTTCGACGTTCCAATGATGATCCCCCCAATAAAAAGTATCAGAAAAATCCTCATAGTCCTTTGTCATTTCGGCGCGCAAATCTAGCGCATCGACTCCGCCATCATTAAGCAGGGAAAGGAATCGGGCGCCATCCTCAATTACAGTATTTTCAAAGCCTTTTGGCATATCCGCATTATCTCGCATGGGGTCGGGCGCTCTTAGAAACAAAAACGGTGTATTTTGGGCTTGCAGATAGTCGCTCAACTCAATAATAATTTCCGCTCTTTCCGCTAAAAGCGGCGGGGCGGAAATTCTTTCAAGTACCAAACGACCGTCGTTCATAATAATGACACCGTTGGCAGCGTTTCGGTTTGTATGCTTCAGATAATCCCAAAACATATTTTTCAAAAAATCATCTTTCGGGGGAGTGGCAAATTGGCTCTCGATATTTGATTTGAGCTCAGAGAACTTAACCGTGTAAAAGCCGGAGGCACGCCGCACGAATAAGGCGCATAGCGCGGCCATCGCTATCACCGCGCAGATGCGGCTGAAATATGACGCATTGAGATTCTTCTTTAGCATCCCGCACCTCAAAAGTTAAAATATATGAACGGATTGTATGTGCTCCCGCTTATCAAAATCACAGAAAGCAGCGTGACGAACGCCATATATGCCCATCGGAATGTTGCGGCGGCAAGAGTATCGGAAAAGCGGTGCGCGGCGAAAGATTTCGCAATCGGCAAACAGCCGATTATGCCTATCACCCATGTAAACGAATATTCAAAAATCACCCGGTATGTATCTGTTCCTATGAGCGGATTCCCTTTAAGCCCAGCCATAGCCAACAGATAGTTTATCGAGTGGCGTCCGCCTGATGCCCGAAACAGCACCCATCCCAACAAAACGCAAACCAGCATATACAAATTACTGATTACCGGCAGCTTTTCGACCCATTTACCAAAGCCTGTTACTTTTTCAAAAGCTATCAGGAAGAAAAACATCAAGCCCCATCCGACAAATGTCCAGCTTGCACCGTGCCACAAACCTGTCAGCGCCCACACGACAAACAAATTGAACACGAGCCTTGCTTTGCCGTTCACGCGGCTGCCGCCCAACGGGAAATAGACATAGTCCCTGAACCACGTGGAGAGGGAAATATGCCATCTGCGCCAGAAATCGGAAACTGACCGCGCGATGTACGGATAGTTGAAGTTCTCCAGAAAATGAAAGCCGAACATTTTCCCCAAGCCGATTGCCATATCGGAGTAGCCGGAAAAATCAAAGTAAATTTGCAGCCCATATGCCGCCGCGCCGAGCCACGCGGCTGTGAGCGAAAGCGTGGCCGGGTCTTTGCCGAATGTAAAATCTGCTGCTTGCGCTATCACATTTGCGATGATTACTTTCTTCCCAAGCCCAACGATGAATCTTCCAACCCCTGAAGAAAAGTCCTCCCAACTGAATGCGCGGTTGTCCAGTTCTTCCGCTATCGTTTCATAGCGCACTATTGGCCCGGCAATCAACTGCGGGAACAGGGCTATGTAAAGCGCGACATACGAGAGCTTTTCCTGCGGTTTTACGGTTCCCCGAAAAACGTCGAACGTGTACGACATGGCCTGAAACGTGAAAAAAGAAATGCCGATTGGCAACGCAATACTCGGAACCGTTAACTCAACGGAAAACAGGCGGTTTAAATTCACGATTGCGAACGCGGCGTATTTATAATAGGCCAAAAGCGCTAAGTCCGCAGCGAGGGTCAGGACAAACGCAATTCTTATTGTCTTGCGCCCCCCCCCCCGCAAATTCAGCATGCGAATTCACACAAAT
>JAISVH010000084.1 GCA_031271685.1 Eubacterium sp.
GCGGCGGGTGATTTTAAATCACCCGCCGCCTAATAGGAGTGGGATATGAGCGCGGTTATACGATCAATCTAACATGTTTTTGATTTTATTTCGCCAATATCTCGCTAATTTTATTTACAAACTTTGCCGGGTCGTCGATGTCCATCCCTTCAATAAGCAGAGCCTGATTATAAAGTATATCGCTATATACTTCAAGCGTTTCTTTGTCGTTATCAAAAAGGAACTGCAGTTTATCGAAAATAGGGTGATTTGCGTTGATTTCAAGAACTTTATCTGCTTTCGCGTGGTTATCCGTTGGCATTGCCGCAAGCACTTTTTCCATTTCTACCGATAACGAACCGCTGCTGACAATACATACAGGATGAGATTTAAGTTTTTGTGAAAGCCGCACAGTACTGACTTTATCTCCTAAGTGTTCCTTTATAAAATCAAATAGAGCTTTATTGTCCTTATTTTTTTCTTTAAGCTCTTTCTTTTCCTCTTCGGTTTCAATATCCAAATCCGCGCTTTGAATCGATTTAAAATGCTTTTCCTCATAATTATTAAGCATCTGTATACAAAACTCATCTACGTTTTCGGTAAGGTATAATATCTCGAAGCCTTTATCCTTAACCGACTCGACCTGCGGCAGCGAGTTTATCCTCACAATGCTAGCGCCGCTAGCAAAGTATATTTCTTTTTGTGACTCTTTCATTCGCAGAACGTATTCTCCAAGCGTAACAAGCTTTTCTTCTGACGAAGAATAAAACATTAATAAATCCTGCAGCATTTCACGCGCAGATCCGTAAGAGTTATAAATTCCAAATTTAATTTGAGTGCCGAAAGCCCCCCAAAATTCAATATATTTTTCGCGGTCGTTTGCTAAAAGCTTTTTGAGTTCGTTTTTAATGCTTCGTTCTATTGCCTTTCCCATAACTTTTAATTGCCGGTCATGCTGCAACATTTCCCTGGAAATATTAAGCGAAAGATCTTCGCTGTCTACCAACCCTTTCACAAAACTGAAATAGTCAGGCAACAAATCTCCGCATTTCTCCATGATCATTACTCCGCCGGAATATAGCTGCAGCCCTTTTTCGTATTCTTTTGTATAAAAGTCATACGGCGGCTTTTGGGGAACATACATAAGTGCGCTATAAGTGGCGGTCCCTTCGGTTTTTGAGTGAATATGCAGAAGGGGATCGGAGTAATCATGAAATTTCGACTTATAAAATTCATTATAGTCCTCGTCTTTAAGCTCTGATTTATTCTTTTTCCAAACCGGAATCATACTGTTTAGCGTTTCAATTTCTCGTATTTCCTCAAATTCAGGATTATGCTCGTGTTCGTGATCATTATCATGCTCATGTTTTTTCGGAACCCGCTTTGTAACTTCCATTTTTATGGGATAACGGATGTAGTCGGAATATTTGCCGACTAAACTCCTGATTTTATATTCCGCCAAAAAATCTTCGTATTCCTCGTCATCGGTGTTTTCTTTGATATAGAGTATTATTTGTGTGCCATAAGTCTCTTTTTGGCAGGATTCTATGGTATACCCGTCAACACCGGACGATGCCCAAATATATGCTTCGTTGCTTCCGTGGGCTTTGGACATTACTTCAACTTTACTCGCAACCATAAAAGCTGAATAAAAACCAACGCCAAACTGACCAATAACGCTTAAATCCTCCGCGTTTTTATCCTCGGCGATATCATTTTTAAATTGTAACGAACCGCTCTTCGCTATAATGCCCAAATTTTGCTCAAGCTCGTCTTTTGTCATACCAATACCGTTGTCGGTGAGAGTTATAGTTCGCTTGTCCTTATCAACAACGATGTTAATTTCAAACTCGCCGCGTGACAGCCCAATGTTTTCGCTAAGCGATTTGTAATACAGCTTATCCATCGCATCGCTCGCGTTTGAGATAAGCTCGCGCAGAAATATCTCTTTATGGGTGTAGATTGAATTGATCATCATCTCAAGCATCCGCTTGGATTCCGCCTTAAATTGTTTCTTTGCCATTTTTGTCATCCTTTCTTTTATTTGCGATTAGCACTCTTTGGTCAAGAGTGCTAACAATATTATAAACGTTATCCTAAGATTTGTCAAGGGGTAATTTTTATTTGATAGGGTAACCCATAAAACGCCGCTCATGTGTATGCTGTCAACGCCGCCGACCGTAAAAGCACAAAACAATATTGTATGTCATAATATATAAGGTTAGGAAGTAAGAAAGGATGTGTGGAATATGAACAACTTTCTTTTTCTGGGCGGAGATTTAAGGTCTGTCTACGCCGCAGAAAAACTAAATGAGCGATTCGACTGTTTTATTTACGGTCAAGAAAACCTTTGGCTGCCCACTCCTATACAAACTCCGGTATTGAGGGAGGTAACAAAGTGCCGTAACTTAGTGCTTGGCTTGCCCTCCAGCTGCGACGGCGAAACAATAAATGCGCCTAATTGGAATGAAACTATTTACCCGGAAATAATTTTAGAAGCTGTTGAAAACGGAGGAACCGTGTTTGCCGGGAAAGCTTTTGAAAAACTTTCCTCCCTTTGTGAAAAACACGGCTTTAAATTTATAGATTATTTTGCCCGTGAAGAGTTGGCAGTTATGAACGCAATACCGACGGTCGAGGGGGCTATAGAAATACTCATGCGCGAATCAAGCTCCACTATATATGACATGAGCGTTCTGGTGACAGGCTTTGGGCGACTTGGCAAAGTGCTAATAAAACGGCTAGTTGCTTTGGGGGCACAAGTTACCGTGGCGGCGAGAAAATTCTCTGATATGTCGTGGGCTGAAATAGGCGGCTGCAAAAGCATGCATATTTCAGAGCTTGAAGCTAATCTCAGTAGATTTGACGCGGTAATAAACACAATCCCCGCAAAAATCTTTTTTGAAAAAGAAATAAAAAAAATGAGTCCATGCCTTATATTTATCGACTTAGCTTCAAAGCTGAGCGTTTTTGACAAGGCGTTTATTGAGCGGCAAGGAATAAAGGTACTATGGGAATTATCTCTTCCCGGAAGAGTTGCTCCGGTCACGGCAGGCAGGGTAATTGCCGACACTATACTTAACATAATTGCGGAAACGAGGAGTGATTAACTATGGAAAATAAAAAAAACTTTATGAACGGAATAAAAGTCGGATACGCAATGACCGGCTCTTTTTGCACATTTGAAGAATCATTTTCCGCCGCTGAACTACTTATAGGCTTTGGCGCCGAGCTTATACCAATAATGTCAGAAAACGCGGCAAAGTTAGATACACGTTTCGGAAAAGCGGAAAAGAATATAGAAAGACTTGAAACCTTAACCGGGAAAAAAGTCATAAAAACGATAGCCGATGCGGAACCGATAGGTCCGTCCAAGATGTGTGACATAATGATAGTGTCTCCCTGCACCGGAAACACGATGGCAAAATTGGCAAACTCTATTACTGACACTTCTGTAACTATGGCGGTAAAAAGCCACGTGAGAAACGGTCGCCCGGTTTTAATCTGCCCCGCAACTAACGACGCATTAGGTGGCTCGTCGAAAAATATCGGCATTTTGCTCGTGTCAAAACATTATTATTTTGTTCCTTTCAGGCAAGACGATCCACAAAAAAAACCAAACTCCGCAATAGGCGATTTCACTCTTATCCCTGAGGCGATAAAATCAGCGTTAAAAAACAGTCAGCTACAACCGATATTGATATGACTAAAAAAATAAGCGTTACAGATATCTCTGATTCAGAACGAACCGCCAAGGAATATCTCGCCAATATTCCCCAGCGTAATCAATCCCTACCCGCGGTTTAGTTTCGTATTCAACTAAAAAGCCATCATCCTCAAGCCACAGCTCATCAGAAGTGAGCGCATTAGATTTATTAAAATTTCTAGTGATCCCTAGTCGCCTGGTCAGCTTTCCGGGGCCCTCATGCCCTTCACAGCAGCGGATAAGCACGGCTTGAGGGACCCCTTCCTGTCCAAACACAACGTTCAATAGATTGTGTATCCCATAAATAAGGTAAACATAATAAACGCCCCCCTCGCTATACAATACGGATGTTCGGGGCGTTTTCCCTTTGCTAGCATGGCAGGCTTTGTCTTCTTCTCCCATATAACACTCTGTTTCAGTGATTCTAAGCTTTGTCGTCCCGTTGTCAGTTTTGCGGCAAATCAGTTTGCCTAAAAGCGCGGGCGCTCCTTCAAGAGCAGTTTGTAAAAAGAAATTTTTATCTTTAATGCGCATAAAACTTTTTATTTTTAAGAAACTTTTTCAAACATCTGTGGCGGATCCGCTTCAGGTTTTTTAACAAGCATTCGCGGGGGATTGAAAATCCCTCGCCGTCTAAGAGACGGGGGACATGAACGCGGTTATAAAAATTTCTCAAAACCCCTTCAAAAAACTTTTAATCTTATACTTTTTGACAATACTATAATAAATTATTACTACTGCACCAAACAGTAGTCAAAACAAACATATAATAACGAGGTGATTAAAATGTTTAAAAAGAAAAAGAAAAGCGAAGTCATGAAAAAACCCATGGAGATCGTCTTAGAGATGAGTTCCGGCTCAGAGCGCGCCGACCCGAACGGGTCTTATACCGGAATTCCAGTTTGGAAAAACGAAAAGCCTGTTCAGGATGCCGATGATATATAACCGCATTCATATCTCCCCTCCTTTTAGGCAGGGACATACGCGCGTAACAGAGTCCCTTAAACTTAGAAAATATCAATAATAACACCAAAGCTGCAGTTAATATAGAGCGAACAAGTTAGCTGCAGCTTTCGAGCCTGCTTTCAGGCGGATCTAAAAGGGCAAATAATATTAAAAACACTTCCCTCCTGCAATTTTTTTTGCGCAAGCCAAATTGAAAAATATTTTTCGTATTATCAATACTTGTTCCAACCCATCAATTCTTCATAAAGTCCGATATAAAGTTTAGCCGACTGCTTCCAGCTAAAATCTGCCTTCATTGCGCGAGTAACAACACTGCCCCATGCTTTTTTATCCTCATATAATAATTTTGCCCTCTTTACAGCGTTCAGCATATCGTGGGCGTTATATGTTTTAAAAACAAATCCTGTTCCTTTTTCCTCGCCGCAGTCTACAACAGAATCTTTAAGACCTCCGGTTTCCCTGACAATCGGAACCGTTCCGTAGCGAAGCGAAATCATTTGAGCCAATCCGCATGGTTCACTTTTGCTTGGCATTAAAAACATGTCGGCGCCGGCATAGATCTTCTTCGCGAGCACAGGTATATAGTCGCACGTAAAACTAACCTTGTCAGGATAACGGTGATGCATTTCGCTAAAAAACTTGGTATAAACATGGTCTCCGGTTCCAAGAATCACTGCTTTAAGACCTAATCCGATTATGTCATCGAAAACAGCCTTGATCAAATCAAATCCCT
>JAISVH010000094.1 GCA_031271685.1 Eubacterium sp.
TGAATAGGTTATACTAAACTGGACAAGAAATAGCTTTCCTGATATAATAAAAAAACAGGAGGAAAGTAAAAATGCAAAAGAAACCGCGATATTACACAGAGGAGTTCAAACACCAAATAGTGAAGCTCCGCCAAAACGGAAAGGAAATTCCGGAATTAGCGCGAGATTACGGGGTATCAAAAACTTCCGTAAGAACATGGGAGAAACAGTACTCGAACACGGGGAAATTCGGCGTTTCAGCGAACGAGAGCGAGTCGGAAAAAGAACTCAAAGCCTTACGAAAAGAAGTCAAGCAGCTGCGGATGGAGAACGACATTTTAAAGCAAGCGGCGGTACTGTTTGCGAGAAGAGAGCCGTAATTATCGCAAATCAGCACAAGTACAGTACCGCGGCGATGTGCAAAGTTTTGAAGCTTCCGAGAAGCACTTTTTACTACAAAGAAAAGCCCGAAATCCTTGACACAAAGCTGGAATCCGCCGTTTGCGAAGAGTTCAAAAAGAGCCGTAATAATTACGGCGCCCGCAAGCTGAAAGTAGTTTTAAAACGCCGCGGTTTCAACGTTTCGCGGCGTCGAATCGGCAAAATTATGAAGCGGAACGGTCTGATTTCAAATTACACTTTGCGGCGTAAAAATCGAAAAAAATCAGATGTCAACGAAGCTCAGATTGAAAACAGTTTGGCTCGTAATTTTAACGGCAAGCAAAAATTCGAGGTCGTCGTAAGCGACTTGACTTACGTCAAAATCAGTGGAAAATGGCGTTATATTTGCCTTTTAGTGGATTTATTCGGCAGAAAAATCATCGGCTCGGCGGTTGGAAATCAGCACAATTCAAGGCTTGTAGAATCGGCGTTTTACTCGGTGCAAAGCGACTTGAGGCTCATCGAAAAATTTCATACCGACCGCGGCAGCGAGTTCAAAAACAAAGTTATTGAAGACATTTTGGAGACGTTTAAAATCGAGCGAAGCCTGTCTGCAAAAGGCACTCCGCATGATAACGCGGTCGCTGAATCAATGTATAACATTTTAAAAACAGAGTTTATTTTCGGGCAGGATTTTGCGGATTTAGACGAATTGAAGCTGTATCTTTTCGATTTTATCAACTGGTACAACAATGTCCGGGTTCACGGAAGTCTTGGATATATCACGCCTAACCAATGGCACAGTTTGGCTTAACTCCGCATATTTGCACTTATCGCGCCTTGACAACATTTTCAACGCCTTGATATCATTGCCATTTGCGGATTAAGTCAATCCGTAATATGATTATTCGGAAAGCTAAAATCTGTCCAGAAAAGGGTTGACATATCATTTCATGATTTCCCATTTACATACCCTGCTCCGTAGACTCGGAAACCTATGAACACGGCTTCTTAAATTTAAAGTTAATTTGCTATATGGTGAAGAAATTTCCAAAAATAAAAGCCGGTATTTTACAACGCAGTACGTAAAACATCGGCTCATTTGCTGTTAATTTAATTTTCGGTTATTCGGATGCCTTAAGCGCTATTTCGGGAATCGCACTTTTTGTTTTAGATTTTTCCGTTTTAAGTTTCGCGGTTTCCTTCTTTCACGCCTTTGGCATTCATAACCTTCAGGATAACGGCCAATGCCGCGCCTATCGCAGCGAGTATTCCCAAAGCCACAAATTTCACGATTTGGTTTTCTATTTCGTTAAGCGCAATCGGGAACAGCAGCGCGGAAAGCATAAAGCCGACCATCACCGCGCCATAGTTTGAGCCGATGTTGCGAAGCCCGAAGTTCTCCGAGGTGAGCACCGGATAAAGTCCCGAGTAACCGCCATAGCAGAAAGCAACAAAGGCAATGATCACAATTAGGAATATTCCTTCTGCAAAGCACAGACCGAATGCTCCTAGAGCCGTTATGATAAGGATAATTATATTGGCGGCTTCCCTTCCGATTTTATCTGAAATCATAGGAGTGCAGAGCCTGCCAAGCGCGTTTGCCAGCCCCGTGAACATGACGAGGTATGTTGCAAAGTCGGCTATGCCGCGGTTTTCCGCAAGCTCTTTCAAGGACGGATTGATAATGAAAAACACTGAAGTACCGAACATGAGCGATAAGGTAAGCAGGTAATAATGTGGGGTTCTGAGCATTTCAAGGGTGCCGTACTGTTTTCCTGTAAGAGGCGGCGAAACGGCGTTCACGACTTGGTCGGGGGTTTTTATAAACCAGAAGAGGAGAAGCGTCGCCAACGCAAATGCTCCGCCGAGTATCATAAAGGTCACTTTAACACTGAATCCGGCATTTAGCGCTTCCGTTACAGGAGCGAAAATAACGGTTGAGAGCCCGAACGAGCAGACCACCACGCCCGTTACCATGCCGCGCTTTTTCGGAAACCATTTCTGTGCCGCTGAAAGTATGGCGTTATAGGCCGTTCCCACGCCGAAGCCGCCGATTATACCATAGAAGATATAGATTAAGAAAACAGGAGCGATGGAAAGCTCACCCTGAGGTATAAACGAGGTTGCGAGCATACCCGCCGCAACCATCAAGCCGCCGATCAAGGTTGTGAGTTTTACCCCGATTTTGGTCTGAAGCTTCCCGCCTGTAAGTATTCCTATGACGAAAAAGCAGAGCATAAAGGAAGCCGTCAGTTTTACGTCGTTCGCTTCCCAACCGAAATACTCAGAAACTGGAGTAACGAAAACGCTCCAGACATAAATTATGCCTAAGAATAACTGCAGTACCGAACCCGCTATGAGGACTTTTATACCGTCTGAATTCCTCTTTATTTTATCCATAATTGGCATTCTCCTAATGAAAATTTATACGGAGTGTACAATAAATTATACAATAATTTTATAATTTTGTCAATAAAACTTTGACTTTTCTTTGTTAAGACGACATTTGTGCTTTGATTCCTTGAACCGATTATGCTTAACTGGACAGTTTTCCGTTTCCGGTGAGCGGCAAATAGACATGACAGCGCCGCGCGCCTGCAAACTTATGTTTGATTGTTGCTAACTCAAGAAATTTATGGTATAATAGAAGTATAAAGCGAACGGGGGAAATAGAAATGAAAAGATACAAACAAGGCACAGACAGAAATCAAATGGAACTGGAACCGATGTGTCTTGAAGATATGATTTCTCCTGATTCAGAAGTCAGGTCATTAGAAATTATTATAGAAAAAATGGACATTAAATCGTTAGGATTTACATATTCGGAAACAAAGCAAACCAGTAGAAAGCCATATTCTCCCGAAGATATGTTCAAGCTTTATGCTTACAGCTATTTTAACGGTATACGATCTTCGCGTAAAATTGAGCGTGAATGCTATAGGAATATCGAATTAATGTGGTTGATGAACAAATTGAAACCGGATTTTAAAACCATAGCCGATTTCAGGAAAAATAATAAAAAGGCAATAAAAGAAGCTTTTAAAAAATTCAGTATGATATGCTGCGAATTAGGCTTAATCGGCAAGGAAATAATCGCGGTTGACGGAAGTAAATTCAGGGCAAGCAACAGTCGTCTCGCTTATCACAGTAAAAAGAAAGTTGATGAAAAAATTAAGCATCATACGAAAATGGCTGAACAGTATATGAAGCTTTTGGAGGTCTGCGATAAGGAAGAAACGGATCATCCTAAATATACAAAAGAGGAATTGTCGGCTAAAATTGATAGTATTAACAATCGTTTGGAAGAACTAAAAATACTGAAAGAAGAAATTAAAGAAAACGGCACAATCTACGATACCGATAAGGATTCCCGCATGATGAAAACCAACAATAACGGTGCTGATATTTGTCATAATGTTCAAATTGCAGTTGATGATAAACATCATTTAGTTGTAGCAGTTGATGTTACAAGCCAGCCGGTAGACAAGGAACAGTTTTACAACATTTCGTTGCAAGCCAAACAAAACATTGAAGTTGAAAGCATAGTCTCTATAGCGGACAAGGGCTACTATTCGTCACTGCAATTTTTTAAATGTTCCCAAGATAATATTATTCCAATCGTTTCAAAAGCGAAGCATGATTACAGATCGGCTACGGAAGAATACTCAAGATATTCATTTAAATATGATGAAGAAAAAGGTGGTTATATTTGCCCGCAAGGTTCACTTTTGTTGCCGTATAATTCCACATGGAAAAAGTCGGACAATTTGGTTTACAGGAATTTAGAAGCATGTAGAAGTTGCACGGAAAAAGAAAAGTGCACAGTTAATAAAAATGGCAGAACAATACACGACCAGCCGTTCGCTTAATATGCCCGTGAAGTTGATAAACGTACAGAAGCGAATAAGGAAGCGTATAATCAACGGAAACAGCTCGTCGAGCATCCATTTGGAACTGTCAAAAGAGCTTTTGGGTTCTCATATTTTCTCACCAGAGGTAATGAAAATGTGAAGACTGAATCCCTTATACACTTTTTTGCCTATAACCTGAAACTAGTTATAAATATTCTTGGTTTTCAGGGATTAATGGAACAATTGCAGGGCTAACAGTCTGTTTTTGATGAAAATTACACTTAATATATCTTTAGATAGCACTGTTGGAGTTGTTAATGGGCGTTTTCACACAATCTGAGCCATAATGCGTGGTGCCATATGTTTTTTAATTGAGGAAGATTATTGATGAACAAAGAAACTAGAAGATGCAAAGAACGCGAAGCATATGCTGCTCTTATCTTAATATTGACAGGTCAGATATCAGAACCGTTTTCGCTCGATTGGTTAAAAGACAGACCTGATTTACAAATTGGTGACAATGGGAAAAGAGAAGAATAAAGCCATGCAAAAAGAATATATTGACGCAATGGTGAAGAATCTGCCGGCGCTTCAAAATCAACCCGCATGACGCAGGGGCAACTTGCTGAAAAGGAGGGGTAAGCAGACCGATGATCACATATATTGAAACACGGAAACGCCCTATGTCTTGGAGTATATTTGTCTATTATATGCGTATTTTCGCAATATGAAGAGTCAAGCAGACTTATATCTATACTGAGCCTGTTCAGCAAAAAATTTATTACGGATGAATTATAATCTTTAAAAGCTTTGCGTCCTTGACATTGCCGGCATTGGCATATATAACTGAATATTGAAAACTCCTGCCCTCTAATATACATATAAATAATTAAAGGAGAAATAATGCCCCAGCTTAAGAAATTTAACAAATCCATAAGCGTATTAATAACACTTTCGGTGTTATTTGGCGCGGCGGCAATTCCGGCATCAGCGGCGACAACAGAATTACCTCCTGTGAAAAAGCGGCTGAAAAAGCAAAAATCAAAAATATCACAGTAACCGTTAAAAACGCAAAAGGCATAAGTGCGTACGCTTTGAAAAAAGTGACTGAAAAAGCAAAATCACTTGCGAAAAAGCTGACTGTATATGCGGATATTGTTTTTATTTCTTAAGTTGAATGACTATATAATAAATTTGTCTTGGAATGGAGGCGTACTGAATGGCAGTCTTACCTTATGCAGTTTCGTTATCTTCACAAAATGCAATCAATATGTCATTGTTTGGTGCAAAGGCTACAAATCTCGCCAAAGCTATGCAACTTGGGCTTAATGTTCCTGATGGTTTTGCGATTTCCAGAGTATGTACGAAAGATGATTTTACACATATAGCAAAAGATATTATGGAGATACTTTCTCCACCTATCGCTACACGTTCGTCAGCAATCAACGAAGATTCTTCGAAAAAAGCATTTGCAGGACAATTTAAGACATACTTAGGCATTAGAACGATTGAGGATTTGAAACAGGCTTTTGCGGACGTTAAGGATAGCGGCTCAACCAATTTGTTTCAAATTAACCACAAAGAAGTTGTTTCACCGGATAAAATCGCTGTATTTGTTCAGAGAATGGTGAATGCCACACGTGCTGGTATAGCTTTTAGCAGAGATCCCATCACTGGTGAATCGAAGGTAATTATAGAGAGCAATTATGGATTGGGCGAATCGGTTGTGCATGGATATGTAACTCCTGATTCTATTGATTACTTGGATGATGAAACATTCAAAACTTTTATAGGACGTAAATCTATACAAGTAGTATTGACAGATAATGGCATTAGCACAAATGACACTTCACCGGATGACTCAAGACGATGTTCGTTAACAGATAAAGAAATCAAAGAGATTGCAAATTTAACAAAAAAAGTGGAGTGCGGCTTAGGATTTGCTGCAGATATAGAATGGGCTATAGATTCGGATGGAATTCTTTGGCTTTTGCAGGCTCGTCCCATCACCACTATTTTGAAAGGATGATTTATAATATGTCGGTTCTGCCAGCACTTCCAAAACCACCAGAAGGGGTTTCATTTGTACTTACAATTCATCAATCCGTGCTTTATGCAGATTTGAGTTTCCGTGGCAGTCTCCCAACTGTATTTAGTAGGGTTTATGGTATTGATTATGCTCCTGCTTATATTTTGTACAATGCTACGGAGAAATGGTTTGATTTATCTGAAAATGATCCATTCACTAGATTGCTCAGTCCGAAGTTAAAGTCAGACGAAGTTGCACAAAAATATATATCAACCACTGCGCGTACTGCAAGGCAACTGGTTCGTATTGCACAGATAGTTTCATCTCCAACTCGCTGGCGTAGTTCTCATCTTCGTAAAGATTTACTGGAAGATTTTAATATGTACTGGGATGCTTACGAAGATCATATGACTTGTTTACATACATTTTGGCATGTTGAAAAATTTTTTACTAATAATTTAATAAATGAGTTAGTTGAAGCTGGGTTTCAAGCAGAAGTTGATATAGGTATTCCATCATTCGCGGTTCCTTCTGAACCCAATTGGTTTGCACTAGACCAGCAACACTTAGCGATTTTGAAATCTCGTTTTGAGGATGACATAGTTGAGGATAAAGCGGCTTTTAACGCAGTCGAGCGTCATACAAATGTGTTTAACTTTCTTTCCACTCTTTTCAATTTAGGATCACCATCTTCAGTGGATGATTTTGCAAAACGCATGAGATTAATTGATACACCAACCGAAACAAACATGAAATTCCCAACTGGTTTACCTGAAAATCTTGTAAGATTAGGCGAGTTGGAACGTGAACTAACATTTTGGAAGACTGAACGACAAGATGCTTTCTCTTTAGCTGACCACTATGCCCTTCCGATGTATACAACATTATCAGAGATACTTGAAGTGCCTCTTAAGTTAATATATAGCATGACTCGTGATGAGTTAACAAACGGAATAAATGGTGAGAGTATTGATTTTGAAACGATCAAAAACCGCTCTACTAAATTCTGTCTAGCATTGATTGATGGTACAATTCAATTTTATCAACCAGCAAACCTCAGAACAAATAAAGACCCAATTGTTGCCCATCAAGGATATACTTTTTATGGATTGCCTACATCACCTGGAGTTGTACGTGGTCGAGTAAGGATTGTTTCTGTAAACGAAGATAATCCTGTACTTGATTCTAATGAAATTATTGTCACTAGCATGACACGTCCAGAACTTGGTGCAGCACTTGATATAGCCTTAGCTTATGTTACCGATGAGGGAGGAAGACTTTGTCACGCAGCAATTGTTTCAAGAGAGAAAAAGAAGCCTTGTGTGGTTGGTTTGGGCAATGTTACGAAAGTGCTTCGGACCGGAATGCTTATTGAGGTTGATGGGGCTACCGGGAAAATTACTGTAATTGACTCAAAATTTATAAATTAAAAAGACCAGTAGGGGGAAAGGTTAACCATATGGAAAATAAAAAAATTGTGATATTCATTGTTGAAGATGATGAATCAGTTCGAGAAAATTTAAAAAATAACCTAAATAATTTTAAAATAAAAACTAGTGAAGATGACCAATTTGAAGTTCTTGTAAAAGAATATAAATCGGTTCATGATATTGAATTGATATTAGAAAGAGATTCTGAACTTGAAAGTTATCTTAAAATTGGTGTTTTTGACCTTGTGAGAAAAGGCGATATACCTTCCAAAAAAGAAAATAAAAATAAAAATAATTATTCTCTTAGCAAGAAGTATGACGAAACAAAAGAATACTATACCAGAAGAGCGATTAATTTTCTTAATAATGAAATAATTACTTTATATAATAACCATAAAATAAATTATATAATTATAACAAAAGTAGTGAAGTATTGTGAGGCAAACAAAAAGCTTGAAAGATTTGAGACCTACCTTGAAATTCTTAACAAATTGTTTAAAAAGTTAAATTGTGATTCTTATATTGTACATAAAGATCCAACTATAGAGGGGGACTATTCTGTTGCAGGAGAGGGTATTGTAAATGATACAGTTATTTCTGATGTTAAAAGCAAGCTTAACACATTAATCAAAAAATTGAAAGAAAACAATTATGAAAATTATGATGACGTTGAACGAATAGATTTTAAAAAAGAATATAGTAATATTAAGTAAAAGGGGTGTTAAATGATGTTTAAATTGACAGATATTAGAGATATTTATAGGGATAAAATTGATAGAAACAATTTTTTAAAAAGATTAGAAATAGTACATAAAATAACTGCTACAAGATATGGGGATTCTATAAATATTGATGGTTTTCAAAAAATCTCACGTAGGTTTTCATGGATTGCCATTCTATGCTTTATTTTAAATATATTTTTTGTATCAATAATACCTGCACATATTGGTTTAGCTATAAGTATAATTTTTTTCTTTTTTCTTTTGTTTGAATTAATATTGTTTAAACCTCTCATATTTAATATATTTGAAATTTCAGATTTGGATAAAAAACTTATAGAGTTTCAAAAATACAGTCCTCATATAGTGGACAACTTAACTGTGGGTTCTCCTATAACAAATTTGAAATTATATTTTAAATTGAAGTTTGAGATGTTAAATAAATTTAAACGAGCATTATCTATAGGTGATACTTTAAAATTATTTTGTATTATGAAAGTAATTTTAAAAGCTCTAGTGTTGATAATATGGTACTCTGTTGTTATTATGTATTTTGACTTGGCTTTTCCAGGTCAAATACTCACTATTCAAGAAGCACCGTATGAGCCTTTGTTTATTGGGTATTTATATCAATCATTAAGTTTGTTTTTGTCAGTAAGCTCGATTGATTATTTGATAGCAACAACACAAGGGACAATTTTACTTTTCGGGCAGATCATAATTTATCTTTCGATATTCGTAGTAGTTGTTAATCGCATTTCAGATAATATATCGATGTTTTCAAATCAAGCCGAAGATTTGATAGAGCAAATTGTATCAGCTAAATTAGAAATATCACTTGTACCATAAGAATTTATTTGTAAAGCTATTAATGATAAAGATTAAATTGCCGAAGGGAAAGGACTTAAGGAATAACCGGAGTTTTATAAGTTTGACTGATATTATACAGCCAGAGCATTTTAAGGACTGTATGTTTTAAAAGCTTTACTATATTTTCTGGAAAGGCGAATAAGCCAAAAAAGTGCTTAACTGTTCATCAGGGTAATATAAATATATGATTAGGATTCAAAGTGAAAATAAACAAGCCCTTATGAGAATTTGTTGAAACGGGCGCAAATTCTCCGCACAGTCGAAACACATTTGGATAAGGAATTAAAGAGAAATAATGTCAAGGTAGTTTTTCAAAGTTGTTTATTTTCAGCATTTTGTAAAAAATATAATCTGCATATCTGCTTGACTAACACGACTACTACATTTAGCGGATAAAAAGTTCATGAATGGTTATAGGTTTTACTTGTATTGCCGACTCTAAGAGCCTATAGAAAAGCAATCCTCTTTCGGCAGATTTTCGTCTGTTGAAGCGGAAGGCATACTCATCAAGATATGATTGTAAGTGTTGGGAGCAGATATTGATGCGTGATGATTATAAAAAGCATTTTTTATGTTATTTAGATGTTTTAGGTTATAAAGAATTGATAGAAAGAGTTGAAGGCGATTTATCTGTGTTTCCGTCAATAATTAATCGTTTGAAAAACGTAATAAAATCCTGTATTAAACAGGAAATTGATAGACACAATGAGGACAGCCCTAATAATAACATGGTTGTTAAGTTTATAATATTCTCAGACAGCATACTTTTATTTGTTCCAGTCGATAATAAAGAAGGGCAGCATTCATTTTACTTAGCGCCATATTTGCCTATTCAAATTAAGTATACCCAAGAGTATATGGATAGCAATATGGGTCGTCTCTGGACATTATGCTGGATAATTGCGAATATACAACTTAAATCACTCGAACTAGGAATTGTTTATCGCGGTGCTATCTCAATTGGTAATCATTATTACAAGGATGATGTTCTGTTTTCAAAAGCATTAGTTGACGCTTATGTAGCTGAATCAACAATAGTCAAGTATCCAAGGATTATATTGTTGAGAAATGATATATTAGAACTTGCTCCTCTTTTGTGTGATTATTATGACCTACTATTAGAAGAAGATGATGATGATTTCTACTTTATTGATTATCTAGGAATTGTTCGAGCTAAATATCCATATGACAATATTTACAAAAAGTATGATAATGAGATACATAACCACAAGCTACAAATTGAAGAAGGGGTAGAATCTGCGGCAGATAATAAACATATTTTAAGAAAATACGCTTGGATGATGAATTATCACCAAAAGAAGTTAGGGAGCTCTTACGGTTATTGGAGCGATAAAGAATTATCGATAAGTAAAAAGTATAAAAAGATATGTTTTGACAAACTAGGCTCGAAAATTGTCTTGTCTGATTTTAAATACATAAGAGATAAATAGCTATAATTAATTCCCATACTTGAAGCCAGCGCGGAGGGAACCCCCCTCCGCGCTGGCTTTGGACCAAGACCCTGACGTCAGAATGTGTTTTAAGCTGCCCGGAAAATTCAAGGTGGACACCCCGATCGGAACCTACAATCCCGACTGGGCGGTATATGTCGAGCAAAACGGCGAGGAAAAAATGTACTTCGTGCTTGAAACCAAAGGCAGTACGAATCTGTTTGATTTGCGTACAAAAGAACAGCTTAAAATCACCTGCGGTGAAAAGCATTTTAAGGTGCTGGACAGTGTGGAATTTAAAGTGGCCGATAATTGGAGCGGGTTTAAGGTGGAATATGTATAGATTTTACTCGTTTTTTGAACTTAAAAACAATGACATACTTAAAAAATAACAGCTTTTAATATTTTTTCGGAGGTTTTATGGTAAGGCACATTGTGATTTGGAATTTTAAGGACGGGTTTTCAGACGCAGAGAACAAAGAGAATGCTCTGATAGTCAAGACCGAATTAGAGGCACTGCCCGGCTTAATTGACGGAATCGTTAAATTAGATGTCCATATTGACGCGCTTCCGGGAAGCAACAGGGATGTTATTCTTAACAGCCTTTTTGAAAGCGCGGAAGCCCTTAACGCTTATCAAATTCATCCCGAACATAAAAGAGTCGGTCAGATTGTACGCGCCGTTTTGGACAACCGCGCGTGTATGGATTATGCGGAGGACTTATGACCCGTCAAGATTTAATAGACTTTTGCCTGACATTCACGGCGGCGTATGAGGATTATCCGTTTGACGACGTGACGGTTGACGGCGCGTGGACAGTTATGCGTCACCGCGCTAATAAAAAGAGCTTTGCCTTTATCTATGAGGGCTGGGGACGGTTATGCGTAAATCTGAAATGCGATCCTATTGAGGCTGATTTTTTGAGGGGTGCTTTTGACGGCGTCATTCCCGGCTATCACATGAATAAGCGGCATTGGAACACGGTTTACCTTGACGGCGATGTGCCGGTGGAAGAATTAAAACGTATGATTACTGTCAGCTACGATTTAATAAAGCCAAAAGTGAGAGCGAGGAAAAAGTGATGGTTTTTGAGTATCTGCTATCCGCGTCCCGCGAAGACTTTTATAACATCACTCCGCAAGTCCGCGAAGCAATCGCGAAAAGCGGAATTACTGACGGTATTGCCGTGATTTATTGCCCGCATACAACGGCTGGGATCACGATAAACGAAAACGCAGATCCGGATGTGGTGCGGGATTTGATTTTTGCGCTCGACAAAACCTTCCCCGACCGCCCGGAGTTTCGTCACGCCGAGGGTAACAGCGCGGCGCATTTGAAAGCGTTGGCGATTGGTTCAAGCGAAACTGTAATTATCAAGGACGGCAAACCGCTGCTCGGCACTTGGCAGGGAATATATTTCTGCGAATTTGACCCGCCGCGAAACAGGAAATTTTATGTGAGAGTGATAGGATGAAAATGTGCCTGTTTATAGCTATAAACTTTAGCGAGGAAACTAAAAATAAGCTGATATCCCTGCGTGAAGAATTACGCTCAAAGTCACAGCGCGGAAACTTCTCACGCAACGAAAATATTCACCTGACGCTTGTGTTCATCGGCGAAGTCAGTCCGAAAAAAGCCGACAAAATAAAAGCAATTTTGGATACTGTCACTATTGAACCGTTTGAAGTCTCTATTGACAGGCTCGGCACTTTCTCACGCGGGACGCTGTGGTGGGCGGGTTTGCGCGAAGACCGCAAACTTATGGATTTACAGCATAAATTGACCGGCGAATTGACAGCCGCCGGATTTCAACTTGACAAGCGGAAATACAGTCCGCATGTTACGCTTGGACGCGAGGTCGTGACAGACCTCAAGCCGTGGCAAATCGATCCGTTCAGCGAAACCGTGACGAGCATTGAACTGATGAAATCCGAAAGACTCAAGGGTAAACTGATATACACGGTCATGAATTGAGGTGAACCGGATATGGCTTTACGTAGCCTGACAAACTGGAACGACCCGCTTTTCCGCAAGGAAAGCCGTATCGTTGAAAATTTTGACGAGCGTCTGCGGACGCTACTTGACGATATGCGCGAAACGCTTGAAGAAGCCGGCGGGTACGGCTGCGCGGCGGTTCACATCGGAATTTTACGACGCGCTGTTGTCATAAATGATGACAGCGGAATTATCGAACTCATAAACCCGGTTATTACCGAAGCAAGCGAAGAAACGCAGAAAGTCATGGAAGGTTCAATAGCTCCCGGCGCACCACGGGGATATGTTGTCCGTCCAAAAAGCGTCGCCGTCTCGGCATTTGACCGGAACGGAAATCCGATAAACGTCAATGGAACGGATTTTTTTGCGGCAGCACTTTGTCATGAGATTGACCATTTGGATGGGATTATATTTACGGATAAAGCTAAAGTAGAATAATACCACTCATTAAAGAAAGATCTACTATGAAAAGTCAAGCCCTTTTTGAGAAAAAGTTGAAAGAAAATTATGGCAACTCATCGTAAGTAATTAAGACATAACAAAGCGAAGCAGGAACAATCGCAAAAGTTACAATGTTCTGCTTGAAGTTTTTCGCTTTTGTTTTCCAAAGCGTATGCAAAAAGCGAACGGAGTAGTCGAAACTACCCCGCACACACGCTTTGTAAAATCTCATAAACCGCTCCGGTTGCTCTTCAGCAGAGCCGTATGGCAGAGTTAAAAGCTGAGGCGCACGAGCCGCGATGTATATGCGAGATTGGGTTGAAACCTTGGATAAATTTTCACGCGACTTCGGTGTCGGGGTGCTGGATAGTTCGGGTTCTGTCAGCCATATCGATGCGACGGAGAAAGCACATCGCGAATATGAAATGTATCGGGCGGCATTACCGGACGATTTGAGCGATGCGGAGAAGGCATATCTTGATTCCCTGCGCGAGATGCGGAAGAAGTTGAAAGACGGCAATGTGGGCAAGTAAACAGAATAACAACTAAATTTCCGCGCAAACAGCACCAAAACTATTGACAAAACAGCACCTATATGTTATACTGATACTATCGAGGAATAAAGGAGTGACTATTATGCAGGTTGCTTTGTCAGATTTAAAAATTAATGTCGGCCGGTATGTTGACTTAGCCGAGACCGAGGATGTAATAATCACAAAGTATGGTAAGCCGACTGCCAAGATTGTCCGTTTTGATAAAGAGCCTTGGTATTTAAAGCATATGCCGGAAAAGATCACATCGGTCGATCAACTGTTCGGGACTCTCCCTGACGACATTGACCTTGATGATATTAGGATGGAGAGACTGTCGAAATGAAAGTTTTACTTGACACCAATATCATAATGGACGCTTTGCAGGAGCGTCAGCCGTTTGATGTTGAGGCAAAAGAAATTCTGAATCGCGCGCAAAGCGGAAAAATAGAGGCTATGCTCACCGCCAATTCCGTTACGGATATTTTTTATTTATATAGCAGGGCGCGTGATGTAAAGTCAGCACGTAGCGTGTTAGAGTTTTTACTGAATCAGTTTGGAGTGGTGGATGTTACGCATAGTGATTGTATAAATGCCTTAAAACTCCAAAACGATGATTTCGAAGATGCCTTGCTTTCTATATGTGCGGAGAGGGTAAAGGTTGATTGTGTTATTACCAGAGATGAGGGCTTCTTAAAGTCTGAATCCCCGGTAAGAACTGTTTCTCCCGCTCAGTTTCTGTCAGAGCTTGACTAAATTTAGCTAAACAACCAAAACCCCGCATGAACATTTCACACGGGATTTGATTTTGACTGAATAAGGAGGATTGTGGAATTATTGCAGCAGACCACAACCCTTTATATCTGATAATGTATGGTATAAGGCTCTGTAAAGTCTTTTGTTTTCCGGTGTAATACGTGACGTTCGCTAGAGCATGCGGCTGTTAACCGCAGGGTCGTCTGTTCGAGTCAGACAGGGGGAGCCAAAATCTAAATTATCCGAACAGGCGAGATCGTCCTCTTTGCAGCGTTCAAAATCACGAATGTCTTCAAAGGCGATGGTCTCTTCTGTGTTTGAGAGGTTGAACACTATTACCATTTGCGCGTCCTTAATAAAAACCTTGTTTACAAAAATGTCAAGTATATGTTTGCATGTTTTGTGATTGACTATATCAAGTGTAGACATTTTTTCAAAAAGTGGAAAAATCGGTATGACGGAAGGCTCGAAAGCCTGAAAGACAGAAGTCGATGTCCTAATAATTGCCCAAAATCGCAGTACGCAGATGAAATAAAGCTCGTTAAAAGAATTTGGAGCAAAGATAAAAATGGCGACAGGCTTGTGATGTGGCACAATGCCGGAAAACGTGGCTATAAGCGATGTTATCAGACTTTTCTGAGAACGGTGCGGAAGCTGTCCGGCGGAGTAAAAGCGAAGCACAAAACGCTGTTTGAGCAGGCTCTGGCGGATAAGGGCATAATTTATCACCGCATTAGAATCGCTACTCCGCGGCACAACGGCAAGGTTGAGCGATGTCATCGTACCGACCAGCAAAGATTTTATCGCAAATTGTGGATGTGCGATTTGAATGACGGCAGAAAGCAGCTTGCGGCTTATCAAAAACGCTCTGTTTGCTACCCGATGATGGTATTGAATTTTCAAAGTCCTGTGAACATATTTTAAAAGTATCTCGGCGTGATGTGAAATCAGCGACCACAACAGGGAGTTTCGCAGACTGCGGTCGGCGACCAGCGACCCCGCAGGCTCGGTCAAGCGTATGGACGCTTGACCCCAGGAATTATTGGCTTGTCGTCTGCAATTCAACATTATATCAAAAATTTTTCGACTAATTGTGTTACCTATGCTTGACACTTTAACAAATAAATATTATGAAAAAAATAAATACTATTGACAATTTGAAAATTTTATAGTATAATAATTAAAAACATCGCGGAGTGGAGCAGTTCGGTAGCTCGTCGGGCTCATAACCCGAAGGTCGTAGGTTCAAATCCTGCCTCCGCAACCAGTCAGAGTGTTCTTATATGATTTCAACATTCTATAAGAACACTCTATTCTTTTGTCCGTTTTTACGCCGAATATCTGACATCAACGCCTTTTCGCGTATTCAGTGTAATGATACCTTTCTTGCGGTTGGTCACAATCCAGACATAGGTCAGAATGCCCGTATTATAGAAAAGCTGGTCGGGCAGAGCGATTATGGTCTCAAGCCAACCATTCTCAATAATCCATTTGCGGATTTCACTTTCACCACTCCCGGCATCGCCGGTAAAGAGCGGAGAGCCATTAAATACGATACCAAGGCGGCATCCGGTCAAACTTGTCGCCTTTTCGTCGTATTCCATCATTTTGCTAATCATGTGTTGCAGGAACAACAACGAACCATCTGACACGCGAGGAAGCCCGGCGCCGAAACGTCCGGCATAACCACGCTCATTCTCGTCGCGGATGAGCTTCTCGTATTTCTTCCACTCCACACCGAAAGGCGGATTGCAGAGCATATAATGGAAAGTCTCATCCGGCAAAGCGTCATCGGTGAAGCTGTTGCCGAGGTGAATTTTCTCATAACCTTTGCCTTTAATCATTGTGTCAGATTTACATATGGCAAAAGTCTTTTCGTTGAGTTCCTGCCCATATACCTCAATCATCGCCTGACTGCATAGTTGTGCGGCATATTCGATACTAGCCGAAAGCATACCGCCGGTACCGGCCGCTGGGTCATAAAGTTTCGCCATAAAACCCGGTTCTTTAATCAAATACATATCCGGGTTAAACAGTATGGCGACCATAAGACGAATCACTTCACGCGGGGCAAAGTGTTCACCAGCGGTTTCGTTGGACATTTCAGAAAACTTGCGGATAATCTCCTCGAAGATGTAGCCTATCTCATTATTGGAGACATGGTCTGGGTGCAGGTTGATATCGTCAACAAACTTGGTGACGACAAGATAAAGCAGATTGGCTTTCTCCAAGCGTGCAATCTGTGAATATATGTCAAAGGACTCCAAAATCGTCCGCGCGTTCTCAGAGAAGCCCTTGATGTAGTCGGTTAGGTTGTCGGCGATGTTCGCGGCATCATCCTTAAGCTTGGCGAAAGTGAACTCGCTGATGTTGTAAAACTTCAAGCAGCCCGTAACGCTCTTGAAGCCGGCCAGCTTTGCGTAATCGGTTTTGTAAGTCCCTTTCTTTTAATAGGCGCGAGGACTGCCCTCGATTGAACTCAGCGATATTCAGGTGTTCCATTATCGGCACCTTGGGTGTTGCTTTTTTGTCAGCCATTCGTGTTAACCTCCTCTGGACGCAAAATCCCTATAATACACAACAGTATATCATGGATAGATTGTAATTATAATATCTTTTACAAATTTATTATGAATATTTTTTAGTGTTGTAAAAGTCATTACTTTTTTACAGTAGGAATGCAATGCTCCGGCATCGGCAATCGCAGCCGTTTAAGCCGTTTTGAAAAATGTATGCGAATTTGCGTACCGGCATTGACAAGATGATAGACTTAGGATATACTGTTACTATATTAGCGAACATATGGCGTTTGCGAACGAATTAACACCTTGAGAGGAGAATCACAATGGACGAGAACGAGCAAGCTTTCGGAAAGTTCATAGAGGAAAGGAGTAAGGTGCTTGGCATCACCCTGCGCGGGTTTGCCGCCGAATTGGACATCGCTCCCGCCTACATGAGCGATATTGAGAAGGGCAGGCGCTACCCGCCAGACAAGAAACTGGATGACATCGCCCGCATCTTGAAGCCGACGGACAAGAAGAAAGAAAAAGCTACTTGATATGGCTGCTCTTACCCGCGTTAAAACCGTATCACCTGACTTACCTGAATACATCATGGAGAAAGACCTTGCACGGGTCGCCCTTCGAAGGGCGAAAGTGGGCAACCTCTCTGATGAAGGTTGGAAAGAAGTCATCGACCTTATTAATAAAAAGGTTGGCGACGAATGAGATTTTGGACTTGCTTCTCCAGTAGCGCGGAGGACTCTGCCCTGTAGGGTTTTCCGTTTATTTTTACCCATATATTCTTACTGCCCAAACGGCGATAATAAATCCGTAGCGGAGTTCTATTTTGGCACAGGCGCGGACGAAGACTTTGATATTAAATCCGAAAATATTAGTCAGTCATGGGAAAAATATATGAAAAGGCGGACTTTTTTGAGGTAAAAAGGGTCAAGCATCCGATATCCACGCTTCGCGCCGAAATGAGAAACAAGAAAGTTCATAAAATTGTTTACTATAAGGAATTTGCAAAATATGACCTTTTTAACTGCGAAATGACAGTCGAGCACCCGAACAGAAGGGAAACGCTTGATAGGACGCTTTCAAGAAAATTTGAGAGGTTAGTTGAGACTTGTAAATATATATAGATAGATAAGTTTTGTAAATATTTCTGATTTATATAGCTTTTTCGGAATCATTAATAACTATAATTAAAACAAAAGTCTACCCCAATTTCGACACGGCATAAAAATAATCATAAAAACGAAGGAAGTATATCTATGAAACAGCCAAAAGCAATTAATAAAATTCTGTCATTAATCATCACCCTAGCGCTAAGCGCCCAGTTGCTCCACGTCTCTGCGGTCGATGCGGGACTAGAAGCCGAAGACTTCGCGCCGCTAGACACTGCGATAACAGAATTATACAGTGACGAAAGCTTCACGCCGGGTAGTGGCGGCAGAATAATTATTAAATACGCCGACCTTTCAGCGGCTGACGGAATTATCGGAACGCTAGCGGACGAGCTGTGCGGCTATCGCGTTTCGCGGCTTGAGCTGACAAGCTTCGGCACGACAAAGTTGGCTGAAGAAAGACGCGCCTCCGCTATTGAAAAAGTTTCGGGATTTGACGCCAATAATTTGGGAATAAAAGTTTTGAGCGAAAATCCGGCGGATAATACTCAGGTTATTTCGATCTCAAAAGCGGACGATATTGACTTGGCGATTTCAATACTAAAAAGCGATGATCAGGTGCTTTTCGCACAGGATTATTCAGAGGCAGAAGCTGCCTCCAAATATATACCACCAACGGAAGACTCAATTTACGAACAGGAAATTGAGTTGCCGGACGCTGACGCTTTGCTTGAATATAACAAAAAATATTCTGATTTGTCCGATGTTGAACAAGAACTGTTGTTTACAGAGTGCGGTCTTCGCGAAGACACAATGACCGATTGGGAAAACCGCGGTTTCGCGGTTAGTACTTCGTGGAAAAAAGCGCTCATAATGCAGATTTTAGAGATAAGTGCGGACGACGTCATCGCAATGATTGTGGCTTTCGGCGGCGATGACGCCGCGTATGAAGAAGCAATGCGGTTTGATATTTTGTGTCTCGAAAACCAAAGCATGTCTGACGGCAGTCTGCTCCCGCTTTTAATTCAAGGCAGCAGCTCCGGACAAGTTTTCAAGGCGCATGTAATGTCTCAATTTTTAGAAATGCCTGTTGAAGAAATAATTGTGGACAACAGCGAAGAAACCGCATCCGATGGCAGTCTGTTATCAGAAATCAGCGAGGAATATTCAGTAAATCCTGAACTCTTAGTTGACTATATTGATGAAAATTACACTGATGAAGAAGCGGATGAGCAAAACGGCGCGTCAAATGAAATTGACGAAATTCAATCCAACTCGCCTGACGAAATTAACGAAATTCCTATCACATCTTCCGGCGGAATCGAAGATGTTGACACATTTCAAACCGTATTACCTGGTGAAATAAATTCATCAGGTGAAATAGATTTTCCGGAAAACGCGTTTTTATTTAATGA
>JAISVH010000137.1 GCA_031271685.1 Eubacterium sp.
CCCTTATGCTCTACAAGACGTGATATAATCCCGATAACAGGCTCGTCTCCCGGAGCGATACCCGTCTCTTCAAGCAGTTTTTCTTTACATATCTTTTTCCCGTTCTTTGATCTGGTCGAAAACTTTGCAGGAATATCCGCATCGGTCGCGGGGTTATACATATCATAATCAATACCGTTTAAAAAGCCGCATGTTTTATACTGTTTTTTTTGTAGAACACGATCTAGTCCGTGAGAAAACCATGGGTCAAGTATTTCTGAAGCATAAGTAGGCGAAACGGTGGTAACTTTATCTGCGGTTTCAATAGCACCCTTCATAAAGTTTATGTCGCCGTCGTAATCAACAATGCTCAGCATATGGCGCGGAATACCGACTATTTCTTCAAGCAATTCATGCCCATAACGTCCCTGATATGCTATATTATGTATTGTAAACACATATCTTAAATTTCTCATATTATGTTGATATTTATAATAAATATTGTGATAAACCGGAATAAGCCCGCATTGCCAGTCGTTAGCGTTTACAATATCGGGAATATATCCTATATGGCTCATGGTTTCGAGCACAGCCCGCGCAAAAAATGCGAAACGCTCGGCATCATCATAATAACCGTATATCCCGAAATCCCTTTTAAAATAATACTCATTATCTAAAAAATAATAGGTCACGTCTCCAAGCTTATACGAAAACACCCCGCAATACTGTGAGCGCCAACCCACCGGCAAGTGAAAACTTTTTAAAAACGTAAATTTTTCTTTCCATTCTTGTTTTATTGCGTTCGCATAATATGGCATAATTACTGCGCATTCATGTCCTTCGGCAGCCAATGCTTTAGGAAGAGAACCTGCCACATCGGCAAGCCCTCCTGAAGCGACAAATGGCTGCGCTTCACTCGCTGCATAAAGTATCTTCATATATTTCATTAATACCTTTCGGTTTATTTATAAAAACTGCTTATTTAAATATAAAGTTAAACGATTATAATCTGTACAAGCGGATTTACTGTAAAATAGCAGACGATTTTGCGGAAATTGTTTTTGCTTGTTTTTAAGTTAATTTACTATACGTCAGCATCGGGTTGTTTTCAATCCCCCGCTAACGCTTGTTAAAGCACCGAATCGGCTCCGCTGCAGATGTTTGTTATGATATCTTTTTGATCTCCAACTCTTTTAATCGTTTTTCATGATCTGAGGTGATCTCGCTAAGAACATTGATTCTTGGGAAATCAAAATTTTCAATTTTTATTACGCTTCCCCTAGTCTCTTTTGCCATTTCCTTTACTTCTTTTAAATCCATTTCAATATTTGTAACACGTTTGTCCGCGCTAACAGCATAGCCTTCAAGTTTATCAAATCTTTCCCTGAATTCTTTATTGTCGTTTTGCAAATATGATATCTGTCCTTCCATGTTAGACATTTTGACTTATATTCCGGACATCTGTCCTTCAATGCCAGATAACCGCACTTCCATGCCCGACATCTGCCCTTCAATGCCAGATAACCGCACTTCCATGCCCGACATCTGTCCTTCAATGCCAGATAACCGTCCTTCCATACCCGACATCTGTTCTTCAATGCCAGATAACCGCCCTTCCATGCCCGACATCTGCCCTTCAATACCAGATATCTGTCCTCCCATATTCGACATCTGCCCTTGAATTATTTTTAAAATTGAAAAAATATTTTCATTGTCCGTCATTTTTTAACTCCTTTCAATGTCTATATATTCCATTTATATTATACCATCCTAAAAATAGAATGTCAAGAAAAAACAACCCCTTGCTTAAAGGGGTTGTTTTAAATAAATCAACTGTAGTTTTAGCGCTTGGCTTTAAGCTCCAGAGCTTGTTACTGTTTTAGCGCTAATATTTACGGGGATGTAAAGAACCCCCTTAGGCGTCTCGCTGCTGCCCATGTTAGCGTTGAATACGGCCACAACAGTAACGTTGGTTGCTTTTATAGTCGACTTGTCAACAGTTACGGCAATAAGCTTCTTGTTCTTGTCATATTTAGCGGTTACCTTCTCTTTGGTTTTAAGGTCTTTGCTGTTGATCTTAACCTTGCCCTTAGCAAAGAGGTCGGCATTCTTTATCCAGTTGCCGCTCGAACTCGAAGATATTGTACCGTCAACCACTATAAGCTTAGGAGCGTCGGTTGTGAACAGGCTGCCCGCGCTAGTATATTCGATAACGCTTGTATTAATAGCAACCTCTTTAGTTTGTTTTTCGTTTTCCTTAGCGTCAGAACCAACCTCAAACGCTAAAGCGGCGGGGCTGGTGGTGCTGAGCACGCTGTTATCAACGCTCACGCTTAAAGTGGCCTTTTTGCCGCTTTGCTCGTTAGTGATAATAACCTTACCCTTAAAGATTTTACCTTCTTTAAGCTTCATACCTTTAACGTTAAAGTTGAAGTAGCCTGAAGAATTAACTGCGATATCTGATGCGCCGGACGAATCCCATCCATTGCCAGCGTTGATTTCAAAGTATCCTTTGGACTTTGCGTCTACAGCAACGCTGAAAGTGTTATCTTCGTGAGCGGCTATATAATCTTTCCCGCTCTTAACCATACCGAAAACGTTAACGGTTATGGATTCTCCTAAAGGAGCGGCAATCATTTTTATCGTGTCGGAGGCGGCGGAATTGGAAGCCTTGACCTGAATAGCCGTGGCTGCCTGCTTAACGTTAACTTCTACCACGCCAGCGTTAACTCCGCTGCTAGTTCCCTTTACAACGCCCGCAACTGCCTGAGCGTAAACTGTGCCCGCTTTTTTGCCGGCGGTAATTTTGCCCTTTGATATTTTGGCGAAATCTTTTGTTGCCGCGTCAGAAGCCAGTTTATAGCTGCTGTCGGCTACTTTTTTGGCGCTGCTTGTGGTTAACGCCCACAAAGTGGTTTTAGCGGTGGTTACGTTCCAATATTTGCCGTCTTCATCCTCTTCAAAAAGGTTGAACTGTTTTGTTTTGCCGTCAACTACCGCGCCGTTGGGAAGCGTCGCTTTGCCGCCGCCAGCCCAAATGGTGACATCGCTGTTGTTAACCTCATTGTAGGGGCCATCGGGATCTTCAACGTAGATCTCGTAAGCTGCGCCAACGCTGACTGACAACATCGAAAACGCAAAAACTATAGCTAAAAGAAATGATAATTGTTTTTTCATGATTTTCCTCCATGTTTAATGTTACTTAATCTTCGTCTGAAGATTTAGTATAATACTGCATCCTGCAGTATGACTCAGCCGGATAACGTATCCGTACGTTAAGCTAATCTTAATAATGGTATAATTTTCCAACCTGTTTATATTATAGCACTCAAAAGTAAACAAATTGTAAACAAATTGTAAATTTTGCAGATAACATAAGGGTGTTATCCGGCATGATTATGATAATTAATATTTATTATCCTAAAACGCCGCCTTTGATTAACCGAGGAGCTGAAGAACCGCCTGAGGTGCCTGGTTAGCCTGAGCTAGCATAGCCTGTGCTGCCTGTTGCAGGATATTGAACTTGGTGTAGTTAATCATTTCGGTCGCCATATCGGTGTCGCGGATCTGGGATTCAGCGGCCGTAAGGTTTTCACCGGTTGTGGTCAGGTTGTTAACGGTGTATTCAAGACGGTTCTGAAGCGCACCGAGACCTGCTCTCTGAAGAGAAACGGTGTTAACTGCCTTGTCGATAGCGTCGATACCTTCGTTTGCTTTGTCTTCGCTAGAAACATCGATATCGTTTACGCCGATAGCGGTAGCGTCCATATTGTCAACGGACAAGGTAACTCTCTGGTCTTCAACGCCGTTAGCGCCGATTTGGAAGATAAGGCCTTTGCCAGTGCCTTGAGTCCTGTCACTGCCAACGCCGTCGCCGTTTTGCATAGTTGCGATTTCTACAGCAGAGTCAGAAGCGACCGCAATGCTTGAATAGAATTTCTTGTCGCCGTTCGGAGGGAAGTTGGTTCCGTCGTCCGTAGTATCGCTGAGGGTAACGGTATAGTCAAGACCCGATTTTGCCATAATGTTTTGGATATCGGCTTCGCTGTACGCCTTACCGGTCGCCAAGTGAATGGTATAAGTGCCGTCCTTGATCCCGAGAGCTTCGTTATCGTCGCTCCCCGAGGTCTTTTCAACCCATTCCTTGCCGATGCCTACGTCGGTAGAGAGCGAGAAAACGCGGGTATCCGTACCGTAGTTATTGGACGTGAACATGATCTGGTTGGCATAGGTGTCAGCCGGAGCGTCGCCTGTGTGTATGAAATCGGCTGTCAAATCGGTTACAGAGCTCTGTGCGCGGACGCCGGTGTTGGTTATAAAGGTATCTTCAACGTCAGTGTCGAAAGTGAAAGAACCGGTCTTAAGAACGAATTCAACTTTCGGGATAGGGTTCCCCTGATCTAAGGTTTTAGCCTGCGTGGCGTTGGAGATGAGTTTGTTGATCTGGCTCTGTGTATAGGTTTGGCCCTGATATAATTTAATGTCAAGGATCATGCCGTCTTCACTCCATGTAGCGATTTCCGCACCGGGAGCGCTTGCGCCCGCGCCGTCTTCACCGATCAGGTTAACGGTTACGCCGTGAACGCTGGAGGTGATGTATGAACCTTCAAGAGAAAGGTTTGCGTCAGCCAGTATAGCGGTTTCATCGTTGTTGGAAAGATAAACTGCATAACGCGGGCCGTAGTCGCCGTTAGCTGCGCTTGCGCCGGAGAGTGAGCCGTCAAGCAATTTAATGCCGTTGTACTCGGTGGAGTCAGAAATTCTGTCGATCTCGCTCTTGAGAGCGTCAACTTCGAGCTGCATAGCGTCGCGGTCTTCCTGCTGATATGTGCCGTTAGAAGCCTGAACTGCCAATTCTCTCATTCTCTGAAGTATTGCGTGCGTCTCATTCAAGCCGCCTTCTGCGGTTTGGATAAGGCTGATGCCGTCATTTGCGTTGTTAACGGCCTGTGAGAGTCCGCGGATTTGCGCTCTCATTTTTTCCGAGATTGCCAAGCCGGCTGCGTTGTCGCCCGCGCGGTTGATTTTGTAACCCGAAGACAATTTCTCGGTTGCTTTCTTCGTGCCAATAACGTTCATGTTGAGCTTGTTGTTGGCGTTGATCGCGTTTAGATTGTGTTGTACTACCATTCCTGCCATGATGTTTTCCTCCTTGAATTCTTTCTTTCGATATCCTTATCGAAAGAACAAAATATTTTTTACGCCAGAAATATATCTGGCGGTGCCGGGGACTCCCGGCGCTTGTTTTGGTGTTTTGTCTTTCAAAACAAGGGGGTTTAGCCCCTTACAAACTTATATATCGGCAACATTTAAACAAAACTTTAGCTTTATCCGGTGTTTTTGAAAAGTTTTATTGCCGACCGCCTTAATCGCGGCAAAAAAGCGCCAAGTGTGCCGCACATGACAAATTATGTTTTTATAGGAATGGATCCTGCAAAACCGCTTATATCCAAGCTTTTGCAGGATTTTTTTATTTGTTTTTTTTAAGTTAGTTAGCTATAAACTTGACTTATTAAACAAAATCAATTATAATAATATACAAAGTATTGACTACACGGGGTTGAAATGAAATATAAATGGGATAAAAAATACCTCTACTGGGGTACTACAGCATTTTTGGTCGCCACCGCCTTTGTGCTTTTTTCTTCGCTTGTCACTAATATAAAAAGTGTATCGTCCTTCTTTTTCGGGATAGGTGAAGCTTTGGCGCCGGTTATATTTGGGTTTGTTTTTGCTTATATATTAACGCCGGTCATGAACTTCTTTGAAAAAAGGGTGTTCAGGCTTCTTTTTTCGTTCATTTATAAAAAAGCTGATCAAAAAAAGTTAATGGGCAATCCAAGCGCCGGCTTTCGTGACCGGACCCTTGAAATTTGCCGGCTGTCGCGCGGGTTTGGCGTGTTTGCGACTATGCTGTCGGCGGTCGTTCTTGTCGCGGCGCTCATTTGGGCAGTCATTCCGCAACTTGTGGTGTCTTTTCAAAATATCCTGCGGCTCGACTATATAACCAATATGAGAGACACGATGAGCGGATGGGCCGGCAACCTGTTTTCCGGATATCCGGAGCTTTATAATGAGATTTTAAGTTATATCAATAATTTTGTGAATTTGTTAAACAGCTTTATAAGTGATTTTGAAATGACACAGTGGCTAGATATGCTAGCCAACGTTTCGACCGGCATATTCCGCACGCTAAAGACAGTATTTAATTTTATAGTAGGCATAATAATTTGCGTGTATCTGCTCAACGGAAAGGATTTGCTCGCGGCGCAGGGGAAAAAGGCTCTTTACAGCATGTTCAACGTTAAAAACGCAAATATAATCATCGAAAATATACGTCACATACACAAAAAATTCGGCGGATTTCTAATCGGAAAGATCATTGATTCCCTTATTATAGGTATAATATTCTTCGTAATTTTAAATATAATAGGAACTCCATACGCTATACTTGTCAGTGTGATATTAGGGGTTACCAACGTTATACCAGTATTCGGCCCCTTTATCGGGGCAATACCCTGCGGGTTGCTTGTGCTGTTTGAAAGTCCTCCTCATTGTTTCTGGTTCGTGATAATAGTAATTATAGTGCAACAATTCGACGGAAATGTTCTGGGTCCAAAAATTCTTGGCGACAATACGGGCTTGTCAAGTTTTTGGGTTATTTTCGCTCTTTTGTTGGGACAGCATTTTTTCGGATTCGCCGGCCTTATTATCGGAATCCCTATTTTTGCCGTGCTGTATTCACTTTTTAAAAACTATGTGGTCAAGCGGCTTAAATATAAAGAGCTGCCGGTGAACACCAATTACTACAGAGAACTTGGATATTTCAACACCGAAAGCGGAGAAGCGGTCAGCCTTAAGAGCTTAAAGGAAAAAGATGCCACAGCGCGAGCGCGCATAGAAGCCGAAAAACGAAAAAATCGAAAAAAAAGTGTTGTCGGAAAGAAAATTTCAGAGCTTAGGTCAAAAAATAACAATAAGTCAGATTAAGGCAATACCGCACAACTCACACTTAGCGGCTTGACAAAAAAATCACTTGCGTATTTCTCGCCAAACTTGTTAATTTTGCCTTAAATATCAACAGATATTCTCAGCAAAATTGCCTGGTTTTACGAAAAATCCGGCTGTGTGCTCTGCACGCCAGAGCTGTGCGTTATTGCCTTAAATATGCCGAAATATGGATTTATAGATAAGAAAATATTCAAGGGAAGGAAAAGGCAAAAATAACATGGTTAATAAACATATAACTAAGGCAGAAATTGAGCGCAGGCTCACCGATATACTTGAGATGGATTTCCGCATTTCGCCGAAGCAGGCTACCAACGCGCAAGTCTATAAGGCTCTTTCCAAAATAGTGATCAATGAGCTTAAGAAAAAGCGCCATGATTTTATGACCAAAAAGAAATCGTCCGGCTCAAAAGAAGTCTATTATATCTCAATGGAATTTTTGATGGGCCGTTCACTTAAAACAAACCTTTTTAATATGGGCCTTGATAAACTGGCCGAACAAGCGATAATGGAGCTGTTTGAGGCAAAAATAGACGACATATATCAAGAAGAACCTGATGCCGGGCTTGGCAACGGGGGTCTCGGACGTTTGGCCGCATGCTATCTTGATGCGTTGGCCACCTGCGAATTTCCGGCAACCGGGTATTCTATCCTTTACGAATACGGCATCTTTAAACAAAAAATAGTTGACGGTTGGCAGAACGAGCTTCCGGACGACTGGCTCCCCGGCGGCGAGGTTTGGCTACAGGAAGTGCGCGATCAGACGATCGAAGTTCATTTTGACGGGGAAATAGTTGAACACTGGGATGAGGATTATCATAATGTTTCTCACGTAAACTATCAATCGGTTCAGGCGATACCTTATGATATGTACGTTTCCGGATATAACAGCAGTGGAGTTGCAAAACTCAGGCTTTGGAAAGCTCAGGCAATGTCGTTTAACATGGAAGCTTTCAATAAGGGAGATTTTTCAAGCGCCTTGGGATCCAGCAATATTGCCAATGCGATAACAAAAGTGCTTTATCCTAACGACAATCATCTTGAGGGAAAAGCTCTGCGCCTGCGCCAACAGTATTTTATGTGCGCCGCTTCAGTAGGAGATATTGTTATGCGGCATATGAACATTTACGGAACACTTGACAATCTCCACGAAAAAACAGCTATCCACATAAATGATACCCACCCGACACTGGCTATCCCCGAACTTATGCGCATTTTGCTAGACGACTGCGGATATGGTTGGTCCAAAGCATGGCACACGGTGCAAAACACTTTCGCCTACACAAACCATACCGTTATGGCCGAAGCCCTTGAAACGTGGGATCAGGACTTAATTCAACGCATCCTGCCGCGCATCTATACTATTATATGTGAAATCAACAACCGCTACTGCACGGGTTTATATAACCGCCTGAATGATTTTGCTAAAGTCGATCGCTTGTCTATCATCTCCAATCGGAAAGTAAAAATGGCAAACCTTTGTATTGATGCAAGCCACTCTATAAACGGCGTGTCAAAACTTCACTCTGAAATAATCAAAGAGTCTGTTTTTAAAGAGCAATATGAAGACCGCCCGATAAAATTTAAAAACGTTACAAATGGAATTGCCTATCGCAGGTGGCTGCTGCAGTCCAATCAGGGACTTACCGCTTTGCTTTCTGAAACGATTGGTGAAGGGTTTAAAAAAGACGCCGCCGAACTGTCTAAATTCCTGCTCTTTGAAAAGGATAAGTCGGTGCTTGACAAACTTGGAAAGATCAAGCGCGACAATAAACTTGAACTTGCAAAATATGTAAAAAAATCAAACGGTATAGATTTAAATATTGACAGTGTTTTTGACGTTCAGGTTAAGAGGCTTCACGAATATAAACGCCAACAACTAAACTGCCTTAATATTTTATCCGATTATAATTATTTGTTGGAAAACCCCGACTCCGACTATGTGCCTAAAACCTATATCTTCGGGTCTAAAGCGGCACCCGGTTATTATATGGCAAAGCAGATAATAAAACTTATATGGTGTTTAGGAGAAGAAATACGTAAAGATAAAAAGATAAGCGAAAAACTTAACGTTGTGTTTCTTGAGGAATACAATGTAACTCTTTCGGAATTACTGATGCCCGCAAGCGAAGTGAGCGAGCAAATCTCACTTGCCGGAACGGAGGCCAGCGGCACCGGCAACATGAAACTGATGGTCAACGGCGCGCTGACGCTAGGCACGTATGACGGTGCTAACGTTGAAATACATCAGCAGGTGGGAGACGAAAATATTTTTATCTTCGGCATGAGCGCCCCGGAGGTCAATGTTCTAACTGCAAATGGTTATCATCCAGAAGGATATTACAACCACAATCCACACATAAAAGCCGCTATCAACCGCTTGTATTACGGGGTTAACGGAGCTGTTTTTCAAGAGCTTGCCGACACGCTTAAATCGGAGGACAGGTATATGTGCTTTGCCGATTTTGACAGTTATCGCAACGCTCAGAAAAAAATAAGCGAATGCTATGTCGAATCGAAAAAATGGAACAAGATGTCACTGGCGAATATCGCGGGTGCCGGAATATTTTCGGCCGACCGAGCGGTAAGCGAATATGCAAAAACTATTTGGAATTTAGATTAGAGAGTTATATATGAATATACCGATTTATGACGCGTTTTTATTATACTACAAAAAGCCGTTCGGAGCGATAAAACAACTTGACGCCTGCCGTTTCAGGCTTAAATTTCCTGTTGATAAAAACATTGGACAGCCCTCCCTTGTAATGTTTCGGCCGGGCTGCAAAGAACAGTATATTCAAATGTTTCATGAAGAAACGAATGATTCGTTTAATATTTTCAGTTGCGTATATACTCCGCAGAATACGGGAGTTTATCAATATTACTTTTTTGCCGTGGAAAACGGAAATCGGGTTTTCATAAAAAGAAAAAACGCGTCGCAGGGTGATTTTAACGGAAACGAGCTGTTCCATCTAACTGTTTATGATAAAGAGTTAAGCACACCCGACTGGCTTAAAGGCGGGGTTATGTATCAGATCTTCCCCGACCGTTTCGCGAATTTGAAAGATGAAAATGATGATTCTGTAATACCTATAGGCAGGACCTTCCACAACAACTGGCACAACCCGCCTGATTGGTGGCCAAACGAGCATGGGATCGTCACTAATTCTGATTTTTTCGGAGGTAATTTGGCGGGGATTAATTCTAAGCTTCCTTATCTGCAGTCACTGGGAATTACCTGCATTTATCTTAATCCTATTTTTGAGTCGCATGAAAATCATCGCTACAGCACCGCAAATTATGAGAGAATCGACCCTATGTTGGGCAATGAAAAAGACTTCAGGCAGCTGTGCGCCGCCGCAAAAAAACACGGTATACGAATTATTCTTGACGGGGTATTCAGTCACACAGGGGCAGACAGCATATATTTCAATAAATTTGGAAGATACGGCGAAAAAAAAGGGGCGTTTCGAGATCCCGAAAGTCCTTATCGCGAATGGTACAGTTTTAGCAATTATCCGCATGTTTACGATTCATGGTGGGGATTTGACACGCTTCCGAACGTTAACGAGAATAACCCAAGTTATACGGAATATATCTGCGGGAAAGACGGGATCCTTCAAAAATGGCTTGACGCGGGCGCGTCCGGTTGGCGTTTAGACGTGGTGGACGAACTACCCGACGAATTTATCGACAATATTTATAAAGCCGTCAAAGAAAAAGGAGAAGACAAAGTGGTCTATGGCGAGGTGTGGGAGGACGCCACTACCAAAGAAAGCTACGGAACCAGGCGAAGGTATCTCATAGGCGGACAGCTTGACAGTGTGATGAACTATCCGTTTAAGGAACTGATTATTAAATATATTAAGCATTCTGATTCGACTTCATTTCGTGACGGCATAATGACTATTTTAGAGCATTATCCTAAGCCATCGGTGGATATTTTAATGAATTTCTTATCCACACACGACATTGAGCGGGCGATAACCCGTCTCGCAGGCGAGCCTGTCGGCGATAACAAGCGAGAATGGCAAGCTATTCACCAACTCACCAATGAACAATACATTTATGGCAGGGCGCTTTTGAAATGCGCGATGGTGCTACAGTTTTTTTTGCCGGGTGTTCCTTGCGTCTACTACGGAGACGAAGCGGGAACCGAAGGTTATAAGGATCCGTTCAATCGACATACCTATCAGTGGGGCTTTGAGGACGACAATATTATTGGTTTTGTTCAGGAATTGTCCGAAATAAGAAGAAAAAACGCCGTTTTTAAAGACGGCAGGTTAATTCTTTCAGAAGTTGAGCCAAATCATTGTATTTTCGCACGCGAAAACGGAAAAGAAGCAGTAATAATATATCTTAACAAATCAAAAAAAACACTGCGGTTTAAATTTGATCATATTGAAGGAATTTCGGATTTTAAGTGGGTTCGTTCAGAAGCAAAAAACCGTGAGCCGGGGCAGATAAAAGTCCCGCCTTATGACTACGAAGTAATCAGGGTAAAAATCTCGAAAGAAAAAGAGGTTGGTAGATATGAATAAAACTAAAATCGTATGCACATTAGGTCCGGCGACTGAAGACGACGATGTTTTAACCGATCTTATGAAAAGCGGCATGAACGTTGCCAGGCAGAACTTTTCTCACGGCGACCACGATAGCCATAGGCGAGTATTTAACCAGCTTAAAAGGCTGCGCGAAGAGTTAAATCTTCCAATCGCTACGCTTCTTGACACAAGAGGTCCGGAAGTCAGGGTGAAAACGTTTGAAACCGGAAAGATTTTGCTCGAAGAGAACCAAACCTTTGTGCTTACTACCGCCGAATGCGTCGGAAATGAACAACGAGTGTCCATAACCTACAAGGACTTGGCAAAAGACATACATAGCGGAACAACTATTCTGATAGACGACGGATTGCTTGAACTAACCGTCACTAATATGGTCGAAATCGGCGAAGAAACCGATATTATCTGCAAAGTAATCACCGGCGGAGTTCTTTCAAACAACAAATCCTGCAATTTCCCTGGGATGACCCTATCTATGCCATATCTGTCAGAGCGCGATAAAAGCGATTTGCTGTTCGGCTGCGAATTGGGCTATGATTTTATCGCCTGTTCTTTCGTGCGATGTGACGAAGACGTGCTTGAGGTTCGTCGAATACTGGATGGAAATAATGGAAAAGACATTAGAATAATAGCCAAAATTGAAAACCAAAACGGCGTTGATAATATAGATGATATTATTAGGGTAGCCGATGGCATAATGGTCGCCCGCGGAGATATGGGAGTGGAAATTCCATTTGAAGAACTGCCCCGAATTCAAAAAATGCTTATCAAAAAAGCATATAATTCAGGAAAGCAGGTTATAACCGCGACCCAAATGCTAGATTCAATGATTAAAAATCCGCGACCCACAAGAGCGGAAACTACCGATGTTGCCAACGCTATCTATGACGGGACTAGTGCTATTATGCTGTCGGGCGAAACTGCGGCCGGTGCGCACCCGGTAGATGCACTGCGAACAATGGTAAAGATAGCGTCTACCACAGAACAAAACATAGACTACAAAAAGCGATTTTACGCTAGAGAAGAATCTCATAGCGGAAATGTCACAAACGCTATCGCGCACGCATCGGTCACCACCGCGCTAGATCTTAACGCAAAAGCCGTGCTTACCGTAACGGAAGGCGGGAATACCGCGCGCCTGCTTTCAAAATTCCGGCCCCCTATGCCGGTGCTTGGATGCACTCCCAATACGAAAACTTGGCGTCAGCTTAATTTAGCCTGGGGAGTAATACCGGCCATGACGAAAGAGAAAGAAACTACCGATGAGTTATTTGAGCACGCGGTCGAAGTTTGCGCGGAACAGGGCCACTTGAAGACCGGCGATTTGGCGGTAATTACCGCAGGAGTCCCTGTTGGGGTATCAGGAACTACCAACTTGATGAAGGTTCACATGGTGGGCGACGTATTAGTAAAAGGGGCCGGCATAACCGAAAAAGAGATCACCGCTCCTGTAGTTGTCGCGATCGACCCCGAAGCGCCAATAAAAGATTTCGCGGGCGGATTTATTGTAGTGGTTCCCGAAACCACCAACAGCATGATGCAGATACTAAAATCGGCGGGAGGAATTATAGTGGAAAAAGGCGGAATGGACAGCCATGCGGCTATCGTCGGGTTATCACTAGACATCCCCGTTATCGTAGGCGCCGAAAACGCCACTAAGATACTAAAAAGCGGCACTACCGTCACACTTAACGCCAAACGAGGCATCGTATCTGCATCAGAGCGCGAAAACAACAAGCTTTCTTGGATAATGAGAAACCAGTTAAGGCCGTGATATAGTCATTTAACTTTAAATTTGATAAATTTAAAGTTAAACGATTATAACAATTTATTAACGTCAAACAGTAAATTAACTATAACCGCGTTTATGTCTCCCTCCTATTATGCGGCGAGTTCTAATACTAACTACATCATCGGAGGTGATTTTCAAGCCCTGATGACGTTTGTTAAAACACTGGAAGCGACTCCGCCGCAGATGTTTGAAACAAATTAAATTTATATGCCAGTTTATTATATGGTCGCATGGAAACATGAGGAAAGTCCGAGCATCACAGAGCAGGATAGCTGCTAACGGCAGCCGGAGGCGACTCTAGGGCAGAGTGCAACAGAGATATACCGCCCGGATTTATCCGGGTAAGGGTGGAAAGGCGAGGTAAGAGCTCACCGGCGGACGGGAGACCGTCCGGCCATGTAAACCCTATCCGATGCAACACCGGTTGGTGCGGGAAATACACGCTTGCTCGGCGTCTCCCGTTGAAAGGTGGCTTGATCGTATTGGCGACAATACGGCTAGATAGATGACCATACACGACAGAACTCGGCTTAACGATAAACTGGCATATTAAACCGCAACGAAACTAACCGAGCAGCTTTGCCGCTAGGAGAATTAGTTTCGTTGTTGGTTTAATACAATAAAATTAACTTTAAAACAAGCAAAAATTAACGCAGTATGGTGTATATTTTTGTCAGAACGGCGCTTAGTAATTTCGCGATAAGTCTATTATTTAATTGAGGGAGCTATTATGCGTTCAAGTGGAATATTGCTTCATATCACGTCATTGCCTTCTCCTTATGGGATAGGCACACTCGGTCGAGAGGCCGAAAAATTCGTTGACTGGTTAAAAAAAGCCGGGCAAAAGTATTGGCAGATTTTGCCGCTTTCCCCAACCGGTTACGGCAATTCTCCATACCAGTCTTTTTCAACCTTCGCAGGGAACCCTTTGCTTATTGATTTAGACGAATTGATTGAAGAAGGGGCGCTTGACCGAAAAAAATGCGAACGCGAATATTACGGAGACGATCTCTCTTTCATCGACTTCGAAAAGGTTATTCGCACTAAATTTTCTTTTCTTGAAGAAGCGTTTGAACACTTTTCAGAAAATGTCGGATATCTTTCTTTTATTCAGCAAGAAGCTTTTTGGCTGGACGACTACGCGCTGTATATGGCAATAAAAGAGGCAAATGGCCAAAAAAGCTGGACCGAATGGGAAAAAGATCTGCAAAAGCGCGCCCCTAAGGCTATGATAAAAGCAAATGATGAACTTTATAAGAGGGTCAGCTTTTATAAATTCATTCAATATATTTTTGCGCGTCAATGGCAAAAACTGCATTGCTACGCAAATAAAAGCGGTGTTGAGATAATCGGCGATTTACCCATATATGTCGCTTCTGACAGCGCGGATGTTTGGGCAAATTCTGATTTGTTTAAGTTAGACGACGACTTTAATCCGACACATGTGGCCGGTGTTCCGCCCGACTATTTCTCAGAGACCGGCCAGCTTTGGGGTAATCCCTTATATGATTGGGAAAAAATGAAATCCGAAAATTATATATGGTGGGTGAGCCGCATTAAAAAATCTCTTGAACTGTTTGACTGCGTTAGAATCGACCACTTTCGCGCCTTTGACACATACTATGCCATTCCCGCCAACCATAAAAATGCCGTAAACGGCAAATGGGAAACAGGTCCGCGCATGGAACTGTGGGATCAAGTAAAGAAGGAAATTGGTGAAATAAACGTAATAGCCGAAGATTTGGGTGAGATGTTCGACTCGGTAAGGGATTTGTTATCCCGTAGCGGATTTCCGGGAATGAGGGTTTTACAGTTTGGATTTAATCCTGAAAATGAAGACAACGATCACCTTCCTCACCGTTATCCCTATAATTCGGTCGCCTATACCGGAACTCATGACAATTCAACTTTTAAGGGCTGGTATAATGAAGCGAGCTATAAAATAAAAAAAATGGCTAAAAATTATCTATGCCCGCGCTGCTTCGAATCGATGAGCAATGCCGCGCTGCGCGTACTTTACGGCAGTCCCTCCAAAATTTGCATCGCCGCTATGCAGGACGTTTTAACCCTAGATAACAAAGCGCGGATGAATCTGCCATCCACCATTGGCGGCAATAATTGGATTTGGAGAATGAAACCCGGAGCATATAAAGAAAAGCACGCGAGGTTTCTTCGCGCGCTTGGAGAAGCATATTTTAGAACTTAATAGACTTCTTGCATAATTCAGACATATGAGGCAGAGCCTCTTACGGTGTTTTGTAATCTTTTAACTTTAAATTTGCTAAATTCAAAGTTAAAAGACTATAACCAACGTCAGCGGGTAATTGAAAATCACCCGCCGCCTAAGAGGGGGCGCTAACTCGGTTATATCAAAGTGCGTTTTTGCGTCATTTTTCATTGTCTTACGGAAATAATTAACTCTATCTCACTACAGTGCCGGGATAGTAAAATTCAAGTATTTTCTTGTAGTCATATCCCTCCACTTTAGCAAGAGTGTTAGCTCCGTTTTGACTCATGCCGACACCGTGGCCATGCCCGTATGTGGTAATAATAAACGTATCGGAAGATCTACTGTATTCGATTTCAAAGCAGGCGGATTTGATGTCGAAATTCATGACGCTTTCTCTGAATTTTCTGCCGGTGATTTTTACCTCTTCTCCGTTTTGTGTATATGAGGTTTGCCCCCCAATGGAAATAGCATCAACGTACACATTGTCGATGTGAGATAAAATGACAAACCAACCTGACGGATCGCCGCTCAGCTCGATCCCCGTTGTTGTAAGCACTCTCTCCATCATGTCAGACGAGGTTATCCTTTTTGTCGAGCCATAATTACTGTCATAATCAATATCTAAAGGTGTGGCCACACTTTTTAGATAGGGATAATCGGTCCCCCAAACACTTTTCGAAGATGCTGTATAGCCAGCGGTAGAAGCGCAGTAAACCGCCTGTATAAGCTGATCATTATAGTATAACGCCTCTCCCAACACCTCGCTAACAGCGGACGTCACACGGCCGGAAGCGACGTTTGACATTATAACCTGGGCAGGGGTATTATGAACGTCATTATATAGTTTAACATATGTATATGTAGCGACGGCTTGCGCTTTTATCGCTTCAATGTTAAAGGCGCTGCCTATCTCGCTTTGCACTATCTTCGATACAATAGAAAGAGCCGAATCAGTAACTTCACGGCCGTTTGCGATAACGGTCAGTTTTTCACCGTTCCCGGCTATTTGCCGGGTGACGGATGATTCCGGCCTTGACTCTGTTTCCTCCTGAATATAATCCTCCGGCAGCTCCTCAAGTTCATCCGGTTCAAACGTAGTGTTAATATACTCTTCCGTTGCCATTTCAAATGTGCCGGCAGTCGTATTTACGCTCTCTATTCTCGGAGCGGATGTGGATGCCGACGGTTCGTCGGTTATAATAACTGTGCGCGAATCATCGTCAAAGCTCTCTGACGGCGCGTCGGGCTTTTGAGTTTCCGAGATTTTTTCGTTTGTGCTTACGGCTACTTCGGAATCCCCGGTATAGTCAGCAAGCTGCGGCTTTTGGTCGTTAGCCGCGTTAATGCCAGTGCGGTATAACGTCACCGGGTCGCCATAAAGACCGGGTTCCTCCTCCGCACCTTCACCCTGAAACTCCGGGCTTTGATCAACGTTATACTCATCTGTATCGTCAATATTTTTTACAAATCCAAACAAAAATATGTATAGACAAATAACTGCCAACGCGCCCGCTATTTTAGCCAAAGAATTGTTTGACATTCTATCTGCCTCCTGTCTTACGCGAAATTGATATAAATAAAGACGGCTTTCCCCATAAAGATTTCAAACATTTGCGGCGAAGCCGCTTCCAATGATTTAACAAGCGTCAGCGGGGGATTGAAAATCACCCGGAGATGACTTATAGTGAATTAACTTGAAAACAAGCAAAAATAATTTTTTTAAAACCGCATGGTATTTTGCATCATTATTTTTGATGTTTTCTAAGTTAAAAGTTAAACGATTATAACCCGCCGCCTAAGAGGCGGGGTACACGAACTCGGTTACAATTATCAGGCTCCCTGCAAAGCTATGGCTGAATCAGGATTTTCCGCCACAAATTCGTCAAAGCCTTTAACTTTAGACGTGTCCCAACTTCGACCCTGCCAGCTACCGCCCTGAACATTATACCAATAGTCAAAGAAAAGCGGGCTTGGGTTTACATAATATTGCTGCACGTCCACCTCTTCGCTTTCTCCTGCGCGAACTCTCCTCGCAAAAACCACGAAACGAGTGTCAACATTTTCACCCAAAGGATAAAAACACGTGGAAAGAGTTAAAAACTCGTCGCCGTATTCAAGGTCAACTCCGGTATAAAATACGCTTCTGTCCATTATATTTCCGACAAAGTCATAAAATGCCTCTTTGTCCGGAAAAGTTCTCTTGCGGTAGTAGTCATACACCTCTCCGTGACGCTCTTGAGTGTTGATAAAAATAGCTCCGAAAATTTTGTATGCTCCTTGTTCATAAATTGTATCAAACTGAACAGTCGGATGCGAACTATAATAGCCGTAGCCGTTTATTTGTGGAAAATAGCGGGTAAGTTTGGCAAAATATGTCCCTACATTGATATTGTGCCCGTAAAGCACAGTGTTGTTTGGACGTGACTCGGCAGTTATCGGAACATGATAATCAGCGTAAATAGACCCATAGATTGAGTAATTTTTATCGAAATCTTTAAACAGATAATAATCGTTAT
>JAISVH010000004.1 GCA_031271685.1 Eubacterium sp.
GGGCAGTTCACGGTATCGGATGGAGATTTTATCGAACGGGCATCCTTTTTCCTCATATCACAATCTCTGACCGATCGGCGCGAGGTAAATTATGAAAAATACATTCGTGAAATCGACCCACGTATTCTCAAGGCTTTTCCGGTCTTTTTTTGCCACATCAAATCTGTTATAGTATCAGCATCGCGTCGCCAAATGAAAAAAACCTATATTTTTCTTTTATAGCTTCGCTATAAGCCGAAAAAGTGTTATTATAACCTGAAAAAGCACAGACCAGCATTAAAAGGGTGCTTTCGGGGAGATGAAAATTAGTTATCAACCCGTCAACGGCTTTAAATTTATATCCGGGATAAATAAAAATGTCAGTAGACGCGCTTATCGGGGGTATCACACTGTCCGGTCCGCATGCCGATTCTAGCGCTCGGCAGCAGGTGGTGCCGGCCGCAATTACTCTGCCTTTGTTTTGACGGCAGGCGGCGATTTTGTTTGCGGTTTCGTGAGGAACGCTATAATACTCTTTGTGCATGTGGTGATTTAGAATGTTTTCTTCTTTTACCGGACGGAATGTACCCAATCCAACATGCAGCGTTATAAAGGCGGAGTCAATGCCTTTTTTTGCTAAACTTTCAAAAACCCCGTCCGTAAAGTGCAGTCCGGCGGTGGGAGCTGCGGACGAACCAAGACTCTTTGAATAAATCGTGTTATACCTATGCTTATCCACCAACTTTTCAGTGATATAGGGAGGAAGCGGCATGTGACCTATATGATTAAGCACGTTAAAAAATTCGCCGTTATAGAAAAATTTTACGTGTCGGGTACCACCCTCGGCGGTTTCTAGCACTTCGGCTGACAAAAATTCTCCAAAATCGATTGTCGCGCCTTTTTTAAGCCGTCTGCCAGGGTGAACCATAGTTTCCCATACGTCATGTTTAATATGCCGTAACAATAAAAATTCGACTTCTATCCCGCTTTCGCGTTTTTTTCCTATTATTCGGGCAGGAAACACCTTTGAGTCGTTAAGTATTAGCAAGTCACCTTTTTTAAGAAAATCACATAAATTGTAAAAATAAGAGTGGGTGAGCTCTCCGCTTTCTCGCGACATTTTGAGAAGACGCGAGCTATCGCGAGGAGAAATCGGCGTTTGAGCTATTAATTCATGCGGGAGATCATAATAAAAATCCGACTTTAACATTTTACCTCCGCGGATATTGTCCTTTAAATTAAAATTTACTAAATTAAACAATTATAAAATAGCTTTTTAAAAAGCTATTTAAGAATCTTTAGGCGTTTTATATTATTTTATCATAATCTAAATTAAAAATCAAATTGACAATGCGCGTGTTTTTTGTTATAATTAAATAAATATAGGACTATGTGACTTAAGGAAACACCGCACTACTCACACCTAACGACTTGACGCATAAATCACTTGCGTATTTCTCGCCAAACTTCGTTAATTTTGCCTTAAATATCAACGGATATTAGCGGCAAAATTGCCTGGTTTTACGAAAAATCCGGTTGTGCGTTTTGCACGCCAGAGCTGTGCGGTATTGCCTTAAATGGCTAAAAGAAAGTGAGATATATAAAATGGGAAAATATAACGTTGGGATTATTGGGGCGACGGGCATGGTTGGCCAGCGTTTCGCGCTGATTTTAGAAAATCATCCTTGGTTTGAAGTTACGGCGCTTTCCGCCTCACCGCGCTCTAAGGGGAAAACCTATGCTGAAGCGACTCGGGGTCGTTGGTTGGTAGACCGACCTGTTCCGGAAAAAATGAAAGATATGACTCTTTTTGATGCAACAGAAGACATCGACGCTATAACCAAGGCTGTTGATTTTGTTTTTTGCGCTGTTGATATGCCGAAAGAAGAGACAAAGGCGCTAGAGGAGGCTTATGCTAAAAAAGAGTGCCCTGTTATGTCAAACAACTCGGCTAACCGTGCCACACAGGACGTGCCTATGATCATTCCTGAGGTGAATGCGGATCATGCCGCTATTGTTGAATTTCAGAGAAAACGTTTGGGGACAAACAAGGGGTTTATCGCGGTAAAATCTAACTGTTCCATTCAAAGCTATGTTCCGGCGCTTCACCCGCTTATGGGATATGGCATCGAAGATGTGTTGGTTTGCACTTATCAGGCTATTTCCGGGGCGGGACGGACTTTTGACACATGGCCTGAAATGGAGGATAATGTGATACCATTTATTGGTGGTGAAGAAGAAAAATCCGAGAGGGAGCCGCTTAAGATTTGGGGAAAAATTGAAAATAATAAGATAATACCCGCAAAAAGTCCAAATATTACCACGCAGTGTATTCGGGTTCCGGTCAGCAACGGGCATATGGCGGCGGTGTTCGTGAGACTCAGAGAAAAGCTGTCGAAAGGGCAGATAACTGCTATTTGGAGTGAATATAAGGGTGAGGCGCAAAGACTTAATTTGCCAACCGCACCAAAACAGTTTTTGAATTATTTCGAGGAGGATAACTTTCCACAAACAAAATTGCACCGTGACCTTGAAAATGGCATGGCAGTTTCTTTGGGAAGACTTAGAGAAGACTCACAGTATGACTATAAATTTGTGGGGCTGTCGCACAACACCATGCGGGGAGCGGCCGGTGGAGCCGTATTAATGGCTGAGCTTTTTGCCGCTAAGGGATTTTTTGGCGGCTAGTTTATGTTAGATAATAGGAAACTTGACCATTGACATAGAACTTTTCGGCATAATTCGTTAATTTTTCCTTAAGGCAATACCGCACATCCCTGTCGTGAAAAGCACGCAGTCGGATTTTTCGTCAAAATTGCATTGTTTGACGAAAAGAACTACGTGATATTTTATCTGCTGTTTGGTACAGAGAGAATAAGTTATGCTTTTTAGATGCATCTGATGTGATGATTTGATTATTATTAATAATTAACTTATAATCGAGTTCATTTCTCCGCCTTTTAGGCGGCGGATTTACTGCAAAATATCATGCGGTTTTGCAGAAATTATTCTTGTTTGTTTTCAAGTTAATTTACTATAAAGCTTGTTAGAACACCGGAAGCGTCTCCGTTGCAGATGTTTGAATTAATAATTTAGTTTGGGGGATAATTATGAAAAAAATATTATTTACCGGCTCGGGCGTTGCTATTCTAACGCCGATGAACGCCGATGGGAGTATAAATTATAAGCTTTTTGAAGAATTACTTGAAGATCAGGTAAGAGCCGGAACCAACGCTATTATCGTCTGCGGGACAACCGGCGAGTCCAGCACCATGACAGACGATGAGCATATTGAGTGCATACGGGTAGCAGTTCGAAAAATAAATGGCAGGATTCCGGTTATAGCCGGGACAGGAAGCAATGATACATTGTATTCCACAGAACTATCGGTGGAGGCAGAGCGGTTGGGTGCCGACGGGGTTTTGCTAGTCTCTCCTTATTATAATAAAACATCTCAACGGGGGTTGGTAAAGCATTTTTCTAAAATTGCCGATGCTATTGGTATACCGGTCATATTATACAACATACCGGGGCGCACTAATATAAACATATCCATAGATGCATTTGTCGAGCTTTCTAAGCATCCAAATATCAATGGGGTTAAAGAAGCCGGCGGAGATATGAATTATTTTTCTAAAATAATTGAACGTTTAGGCGATTCTTTTGACGTATACAGCGGGGATGACGGCATGACCGTTCCGGTAATGGCAATTGGTGGTAAGGGTGTGATTTCGGTTGCCGCAAATATCATTCCCTCAGCAATGAGCGAGATTTGCAGACTTTGTTTTGAAAATGACTTTAAGGCGGCGGGCAAGCTTCAGATAAAATATAATGCACTGTTTGACAAGTTGCTTTCGCTAGATGTTAACCCGGTTCCGGTAAAGGCGGCAATGAATATGATGGGGAAAAATGTCGGTGAGTGCAGACTTCCTCTTTATACTATGGATGATTCGTCAAAAGCAACATTAAAAGATTTGCTTTTAAAACTTGAAATAATTTAGCTATGAACTTAAAGGACGTAAAATATGATTAAAATTGCACTTAACGGCGCCGGAGGGAAGATGGGTAGGGTGATCGCGTCTTTAGCCGCCGGCAGAAAAGACTGTGAAATTTGCGCCGGCATTGATTTAAACAGCGAGAGGTACTCCACGTTTCCGGTATATAAAAAAATTTTTGACATGAATGAAGATCCCGATGTAATCATTGATTTTTCAAGTCCTAAGGCTATTTCAGATCTATTGTCGTTTTGCAAAATGCGAAATAAACCGATAGTGGTTGCCACTACGGGGTATAGTGAGGAAGAGACGGCGCTTATAAAAGCGGCGGCACGGCAGATACCGGTGTTTTTTACCTTTAATATGTCGCTAGGGATAAATCTTTTGTTGGATTTGTCGCAAAAAGCGGCAAGGGTGTTGGGTAGACAGTTTGACGTTGAAATAATTGAAAAACACCATAATCTGAAAAAAGACGCGCCTTCAGGCACCGCTATTATGATAGCAGAAGCATTGAACCGACAGCTCGGCGGAAATATGCGCTATGTTTATGACCGGCATACGCTAAGGAAAGAGAGAGATTACGAAGAAATAGGAATACACTCTATTCGCGGCGGAAACATAGTAGGAGAACACTCCGTGGTTTTTGCCGGACACGACGAGATTATTGAAATTTCACATTCCGCTTCGTCGAAAGAGGTCTTTGCAAACGGAGCGCTTAATGCCGGATTGTTTTTGTCAAAACAGAAAAAAGGCATTTATAGTATGACAGACTTGTTAGGCTGTAAGGAGTAAAAAGTATGGGAACAAAAATATTTACCTTTGAAGGAATTTCTATAGTCACTTTTACAAATATACCTCCAATTGACTGGTCAAAATTTGCGGCTAATATATTTGAAAGGGTGGCGGACGCGGGGATAAACATTGACATGATAACCCAAAGTCCCGGCATGACCGGCAACCTGAGCCTTGGATTTACTTTTGAGGATGCCGACATTCCAAAACTTTTAACGGTAGTAAACGAAATAACTCAGTATAAAAAAAATCCGCCTATGGTGAATGTCGGGAATGTAAAGATTATTATCAAATCTACCGAAATGGAGGACAGCGTAGGTTTTGCCAAAAAGGTTTTTGGCGCGCTTTATAAAATAGACTGTATCCCCTTGCTGATAACAACTGCGTTGGATGAAATTTCGCTGTTGGTGCATGAAAGCGCCAGGTCCGATCTAGAGTCTGAGCTGGCAAAAGATTTTGGCGCGGATTCTTTTGAGGGATTCTATTTTGGCGCGGATTCCTATTATTGATGAGCACAACATGTTTGCGCAAGTGATTTGTGCGTCAAGCCGTTAAGCGTGAGTTGTGCTGCGTTGCCTAAAATATTCTTTAGCTTGTGAGACATATTTTAAGCCTGGGGTAATAAATTCCCAGGCTATTTTATGACATATTTAATCAATATATAAGGAGCGTAAAAATGCAAAATCAAAAATCAGCATCTTGCTATGTCTTTGGTATGGAACAGGTTCAGAATTCCGATTTATACCTTAAAGATTTTTCAGACATGTTCACAGGGCTTGCGGCAAAGGGGATAACTAATTTTTATGTCGGATGTACGCAGGGATTGGAACTTTGCCTTCTTGAATATTTGATATCAATGAAGAAAAAGAGAAACGTAACTGTTACGGCTGCTATTACAGGAACTCTTGAAGACGACACAAAATATTGGTCGTCATCGACAAGGGAAAGGCTTAACGAAGCGCTTAATATGGCGGATACAGTGTTAGAGCTTAAATCTGCGGGAATACGAGAAAGAGACTATAAAATATCAGCGCTTTGCGAATATATAATTGTACCGGAGTTTAAACAGGTATTGTGTCTCAAGTCTCAAAAGCAAAATAAGGGCAAATAATTTCAAACACCTGCGGCGCATGCCGCGTCTTAAAAACTTATTTAGCGTTTTTTAACTGACTAGCTATAACTTTTTTAAAAAATCTCTATTATTTCTAAATCGCTTGGCATTTTAAGACCTTCTCTTGGCGACAGAGAGACAGTCCCAACCGTTGGACCGTCTGGCAGGCAGGAGCGCTTGTATTGTTGACTAAAAAAACGCGTATAGAACATTTTTTGCCATTTTTCTATTGTTTTGCGGCTATATTTATGGTTAAATGCGTATTCTGTTAGAAGAAGGATTTTTGCCGGAGAAAAACCTCGTCTAACTGTATAATATAAAAAGAAATCATGAAGTTCATAAGGCCCGATAATTGTTTCGGTTTTCTGTGATATCTCGTTGCTAGGCAGAAGCTCGGGACTTATAGGGGTATCTAATATTTCGATAAGCACATTTTTTAGCTCTTGGTTTTTTGTTTCATAAGAATAATGTTTAACGATATGCCTAATTAAAGTTTTGGGTACGGATGAGTTTATTCCATACATCGACATGTGATCGCCATTATAAGTTGACCAACCTAACGCTAGCTCAGACAGGTCTCCGGTTCCAATGACCAGTCCATTTTCTTTGTTGGCCGTGTCCATAAGCACCTGTGTGCGCTCACGCGACTGGGAATTTTCAAAGGTTATATCATAAACTTTTTCGTTTTGCCCGATGTCGGAGAAATGTGACCGAACCGATTCAGTTATATCTATTTCTTTAAATTTGACACCTAATGACTCGCAAAGTTTTTGCGCGTTTGACTTAGTGCGGGCTGAAGTTCCGAAGCAGGGCATGCTGAGCGCTAAAATATCAGAGCGCGGCCTGGATAGTGAATCTGCAGTATCGCATATTGCTAAAAGCGCTGCGGCGCTATCGATACCGCCTGAAACGCCGATTATCATGCGGCGCGAGTTTGTGGTTTTGAGCCGCTTTTTTAATCCTTCCGCTTGAATTTGCAAAACAAGCTGGCAGCGTTCTTTTAATTCATATGGATCTTTTGGCACAAACGGCGACATAGAGTAGCTCCTTGTAAGCTTGGTATCGGTAAGTGGAAGTGAAAATTCTATGATATTTATATTTTCTGACTTTGGTTTAAAAGAAATGTTTTTTTGCCGTTCAGAAGATAGCGCGTTAATGTCAATTTCGCTTATTATCGGTTCGTTTTCGAATAACTTGTTTTGTTTAAGAATAACGCCGTTTTCGGCAATTATATTATGTCCTGAAAACACCATGTCGGTGGTGCTTTCGCCTTTTCCGGCGTTTGCTAGCACATATCCGCAGATGTTTCCGCGTGAGCGGCTTTTTATAAATTCACGTCTGCGCTGTGCTCTCCCTATTATTTCGCTGTCGGCGGATAGTGATGCGACAATATTTGGAGAAAAGTTGGAAAAGGTTTCGCCGAATTCTATGCCTACCATAAAATCAGGTAGATTTTTATTGCGCAAAACTATGGTGTTATTATTTGGAAAATAATTACTGAAATATCGAAGCTCTTGAGCTGAAAGGTTTGTTTTAGGCACGGCCGCAAGTATGTTTCCTTTACAAACAGCTATGGCACAGTTGTAAAGCTTTTCGAAATATTTAACCGGAACGCCGAATATTATAAGCAAGTCTAAATTATTGCTATATTCTTTGATTTTTTCGATACTTTCGGCTGCGCTTTTTATCAGAAAATCTTGAAAAAACAAATCGCCGCAGGTTGAGCCTGTCACGCAAAGCTCAGGAAAAACGGCAAGCTTTGCTCCTTTCTCCGCCGCTATTGCTGCCGCGCTAATTATTTTTTCGGTATTATGCGCGCAGTCGCCGGGCCTTATTTCCGGAGATGCGGCAAAAACTTTAATCCATCCGTTTTTCATAATTTCCCCTTTATGTTCAAATATCTGCGGCGGAGCCGCTTCCGGTTTTTTATAACCGTTTAAATTTAAATTTAAAGTTAAACGAGGATTGCTCTGTTTGCGAACAGCTCCCACAACGCGCACGTTGCGGAACCCCTTTAACTTAAAAAATACTTAGTATTTTTTAAGTTAATTTACTATACATCAGCATGTAACCCGCCGCCTAAGAGGAGGTGGCCATAAACTCGGTTATATTTTATATTATACAAAGTATTTTCGTAAAAATCAAGCGGCCGACATTTCGCCGGCCGCTTTTTTAAACATTTCTTATTGTTATAGATTTTAAAATCTATTTATGAGTGCTTTCGTAGCTTTCAATCATCTTACGAACCATTTGCCCGCCAATAGAACCGGCTTGCTTAGAAGTGAGGTCGCCATTATAGCCGTTCTGCTTAAGCGGAACGCCTACCTCGCTGGCAGCCTGCATCTTTATGCCGTTCAAGGCCTCTTTGTTTTTAGCCATTTTATATTCCTCCATAACAGAAGCATAACAAGTGCTTCAGAGATTCTTTTTTGAAAGCATAAATTGCTTTCGTAATAATATTATGACTCTTCACATTTTTAATATTACTGGGAATTATCAGAAATATAGAACAATAATGGCAAAATTGCGGCAATACTATTGCGCTTTATAAAAATATATGTTATACTTATTAAACGATTATAGCAAATTTCGTAAATACTGAAGTGAACTCTATGTTTATGCTCTCCGCTGAAGCGGAGCACTGCAGATTTGCCGCAGTGTTTATAGCATTTTGAAAAACGTAAACGTTTTATCAAAATGCTATAATAATTAGGGCAACACCGCACAACTCACGCTTAACGGCTTTGCACGCCAGAAATGTGCGGTATTGCATAAGTAAAATTATTGTAAAGGAATTTACGATGAAAATAAGAAGTATCCTGATATTAATTATTGTGATTTTCTTTGTGTCACTTACGGTGATATTTTCGTCGTTTATCGCAAGCAATACGAATATTAAAGCTGATAAGCAACTTAAGAAATATCTGACTGAGCTTGCCGATAAACAAGTTTCAAATATTGGTGTATGTTTTAGCGCATACACACGCGCTTTTAAAAATATCGGGATGAATTATGCGGTTCGGGATTATATTGCAAACCATTCTGCGTCCGATGAAGCTGCGGGTGTTTTTGAGGCATATATCGGAGAGGATAGGAGTATTAAATCGCTGGCTCTTATTGATGGCGCTGGAAAAGTTCGTATAAATGCAGGTGAGGATATCATAACGGACGGTTTGGTTGAAAAGGCATCGGAGTTGAGCGAAAGCCAATTTTATTGCTATGCTGACGTAAATTCTGAAACACATTATGTTCTTTCAAAGATGTTAATATCAGAGGGTTTTTGGCTTATTTGTATATTTAATATCGACGATTTGGCTAATTTTGTTGAATTTTCTTCGTTTCAGGACAACGGCCGTGTTTTTTTGATAGATCCGGCGGGTACTATTATTGATTTATCTATAATAGGAGATCTGAACGATTTAAATATGCCGGAATATCAAACGCTTAAGCCACTTATTGAGGAAAATCAATCTGAAATTGAAGGGCAATGGACAAATTATGAAATAGGGCAAAAACAGCGTATCGCGCTTATAAAATCTGTAGCGGATACAGGATGGTATGCCGTGGCGGTCGCCGAAAAAGAAGAAGCTAATGTTTATGCCGAAAACGTTGGAAATGATATGGGTACCCTTTCTTTTATAATTATTATCTCTCTTTTAGTTTTATGCGTTTTTGCTATGTTTATGTTTTTTAAGCCTTTATATTATATAGACAGTACAATTAGAAATATTAAAAGTGGAGACTATGACACCAGAATAGCGGTAAAATCAAAAAACGAATATGGGAAAATCGCCGATGAGTTTAACAAGCTGCTGAATAACATTATTTTAAGTGAAGCGCGGCACAAAACCATAGTAGAAATGTCGGACAATATAATATTTGAATGGAATTTTAAGACAAAACAAGTTCGTTTTTCAAATAACTTTAACAAGAAGTTTTCATATAGGGCGGCCTCTGATTATTATCATGACAGTTTTTTAGTAAAGTGCAGGGTGCACCCTGACGATGCGCAACGATACATTAAGGACTTGGAAAAGCTTGCTGAAGGCGAGGTGTTCAAACATAACGAATACCGAATTCAAAATATCTATGGGGATTATATATGGATCCTTATGAGAACAGCAACAATAACTGATCTATCAGGAGATATCGTAAAAGTTGTTGGCGTTATTATAGATATTGACCGTGCCAAAAAGAGTGAGGAAATGCTGACTCTTCAGGCTAGCTTTGATGCTTTAACCGAAATGTTCAACCGTGAAACTGTAGAAAGTTTGATCAACAATGAAATTGAGCTTTTAAGTGTTAGAAAAAATCAGTTTTCTATTTTGTTTATTGATGTTGATGATTTTAAATATTTTAATGACAATTTCAGTCACGCTACAGGCGACCAGGTTTTGAAATTTACGGCAGACACGATAAACGATGTGGTTTCGGGGTTCGGCATTGCAGGTCGTTACGGCGGCGACGAGTTTGTGGCGTGTGTTCGCAATTCAGACATCAATGAGCCTGATAAAGTAGCAAAAACAATACTTGACAGGCTTAAGGAAGGCTTTGATTGCGAAGGGGCCGGTCATCTAGCCGTAAATGTAAGCATAGGTATTGCAGTGATGCGCGACTCGTCACAGCGGGTTGACGACATTATTGGGCAGGCGGACGAAGCAATGTATAGAATCAAAAAGTCGGGAAAATCAGCTTATGGATTCATTAATTAGTTTAAGGGGGAGTGCTTCCCCCTTTTTTTATTTTTGGATTCGTTGTCGTTGACGCCAGAAATCTTCAGCTGTTAGATTTCGCTATTCTCATTGCTGTTTACTGGCTGATTTTCACTTTCGGTATTTATAATTTTTTCTTCATAGATCTCTTGTGCCGTTTGGTTTTCCTGATTTTCTGCAATATTTTTTTTGTTTTCAAAAATATTTTTAAGCTTATAAGCGCCTATGGCATACAAAACAGGGATAATAAGTGTAGCTAAGCTTAATAACACATTGCTTACGGTGCTTGATCCGCTATTTAAAAACAGTTCGCTTATAAATTGAGAATTGCCTTGAGGAATAAGATTCCAAACGGTATAAATTAGTCCTAAAAAAATTGATACGGCTCCGAGAATGAGACATTTATTTGCAGCCGAGGATTTTTCAAAGCTTTTAATCCCTATTATTCCTATAATAAGATCATAGAGTCCACGAACTAAATAAAAAATTGAAGCGGCAAACGAGACTGCAGCGATCATCCTTAAAACTTCGGATAATACCGTATCCAAATCGGCTGCAACATTTAATTCAATTGACGCCACATCAACAAACATATCCAAGTCTATACCTTTTTGTTCTAAAATTTGAAGATATGTAGCAGTAATTATTTGTTTCATCTGAGATTCTTCGGGTTCACCGGCAATAGAGAGCATAGTTGCAGCACCGAAAATGGTAAATAACCCCACAATTATTGAAAGTGATCCGGCTATTATCAAAAGTATCGCTGTTGTTTTTAACATGAGAGAACCTTTCGCCTTCATAGTATATACCTCCATTAATAAAAATTTGCTTCTTCACTATAGCATAGTTTCAAAAAAATGTCAAGAATATATAAAAACCATTTGACATATTATTATTTTTATGCTATAATACCTTCATGTATTATAAGGAGATGTGTCTGAGAGGTTTAAGGAGACGGCCTTGAAAATCAGTGAGAACGCCCTGAAATTGCATAAATATCCACATGGAGGATTAGCGAAGTGGTCATAACGCGGCGGTCTTGAAAACCGTTTGGGAGCAATCCCACGGGGGTTCGAATCCCTCATCCTCCGCCAGTCGGTTTATGTAAGAACATCGTATTTTTCAATGGGGGCTTTGCAATAACGGTGAGCTTATGAGGCCGAACCCAAAAAGAAAAGCGTTAAGGATAATGCCTTGACGCTTTTTTGCTATCTATTTGGGGAGCTATGGAAACATGGATAACTTTTTTGCGAGGAAAAGTTATCCACATTCCCAACAGCACTACTACTAAGGACGCGATTTTTCCGACCTAAAAAAAGCATATTTATCTCTTGTTCTGGATTATATGAGTATGATAAAATTATAAAATATTTATGCTGTCTTTGGATGATATGGCAAATGCAGAGTATTTATAATTTATATTATCGGTGAAGATTGAACTGTTAGACCGCCATCTGTAGAGGTGGGATGACCCAGCCGCTACAAACGGCAAATTACTTTTAATTTGTCTGCGAGGTAGAGCAGCATGGCTAAAATAATGAAAATCGTCGCGGTGTTTAGTCTCCTTTGTACAGTGATTTGTATTTGGTGGAGACTTATGGTACATATTGATTTGTTGTTGACCCTTTCGATCACCTTTGGAACAACATCATTTCATCTTTTTATGCGTTTAGCGATTGGATATATATTTAACCGGAAGATGAAGAATCACGCGGATTATACAAAGAAATGGTATCAGCTTCACTCATGGGAAAAAGAATTGTATCGTATTATGAGAGTTAAAAAGTGGAATACCAGTAGGATGACATACGACCCGAAAGCATTCTCTCCCAAATTACATACATGGATGGAGATTGCACAGGTAATGTGTCAATCTGAATTAGTACATGAATCGAATATCGTTTTAAGTTTTCTGCCAATCATCAGTTCAATCTGGCTAGGAGCAGCGCCAGTGTTTTTTATCACATCCGTATGTGCGTCATTATTTGATTTGATGTTTGTTATTATACAAAGATATAACCGCGCCAGAATCCTTGCGTTTTTGAAAAAACGCAGCTAATAAGCATATTACACAGATACTCACAGACCTCGCCCGCCTGTGGGATGAATCGCAATCGCGATGTGGGCCGCGTCCATGCCTTGAATGCGCTTAATACAACCCTCGCGGTAGGCGCGCTGCAGTTCCAAGAGCTGCGGGACGCTATTTTTGTTGCGTATTCGGTCACTTGATCTTTGCCAATACAGTCATATTGCATCGCAGATGTTTGAATCTGAACAAGCGGATTTACTACAAAATACAATACGATTTTGGGGAATTATTTTTGCTTGTTTTCAAGTTAATTTGCTATATAGCAGTTTGACTTGCGAAAATAAAAATAAAACTGCTATACCATTGATTTCTCCCAACACTCGGGGAAGGGGAGTTTTAACATAGCGGCAACGGTTGGCGCAACATTTGAAAGGCCGAACTCGCCGTCATTAATCCTATATTTTTTTTCCTTTTCATAAATTATAAAGGGGACCTTATTTAGCGAGTGAGCGGTTCTTATCGCAATATTACCCTTTTTATCTTTCTCTAGCATTTCATCTGCGTTGCCATGATCCGCAGTGATAATAAGCATAAATCCGTATTCATCACAAACCGGAATGAGCCGTGAAAGGCCCAAATCAACCGCTTCTATACCGATACGCGTGGCCGTTAAGTTTCCGGTATGTCCGACCATATCGCCATTTGGAAAATTTGCGCGGATAAAATCATATTTTCCTGATTTTATCACATTTATAAGGTCATCAGTTATTTCAGCCGATTTCATCCAAGGACGTTCGGAAAAATTGACTCTGTCAGACGGGATCTCTTTAAAGGTTTCCAACTCATCGCTGATTTTTCCGCTTCGGTTGCCATTCCAAAAGTAAGTGACGTGTCCGTATTTCTGAGTTTCGGATACTGCGTATTGTCTAATGTTGTTTTTGACCAGCAAATCTGAAAGGGTATTTTTTATTTCCGGTGGATTGACTAAATAGCGCTTGGGTAATTGAAGGTCCCCGTCGTATTGCAGCATACCGGCAAAGCAAACGTTAGGCTTTGTTCCCCTGTTAAAATAATTGAATTCTTCATTATCGAACGCCATTGAAAGCTCAATTGCCCTGTCTCCCCGGAAAT